>JAPLXX010000027.1 GCA_026395855.1 Candidatus Pacearchaeota archaeon
GATTTGAATGACAATCTTGATAAAATAAACCAGGAAATGACAAAAGCTTTTGAGGAATTTCAGAAAGAGAAAGAAGGTTAAATGAAATTGTTATTATAGAAAGAATTTTTTAAGGTGCAGATGGTTATAATTATGTTACTAAAGCTGTATAAATTATTTAATCAGATATAATCTGCGGGTATTTTATATTAAAAATTATCTCTTTCCAATCTTTTCGACAAACTTGCCATATTTCATTAAGCCTAATTCTGTTATAATTCCCACAATATATTTTTTAGGCACAAATTCAAAAGCAGGATTTTTTATCTTGATATTTTTTGGAGCCTTGTCCCAAACCTCATTTAGGGGTCTTTGCTCTATAGGAATCTTTTTATTTGAGAATTTCCATGAATCAGCAACGATATAAAGGGGAATTTTATGCATAGAAGCTATTTCCGCAATCGTCTTTGAACCCACCTTGTTTATTACTCCATTTTTTAGCAGTGCGTCTGCTCCAAGAAGAATTTTAGTAGAGTAAATTTTGTCCTTGGAATTATCTTTTTCTATAGCTATTACAGATGCGGAATCAACGAACATCGTCACTTTTATTCCTGCTTTTCTTAGTTCTTCTGCTGTTTTCCTTCCTTGATATAGTGGGCGGGTTTCTGCTGCATAAACTTCAAATTTTTTTCCTTTTTTGTGCGTGTAGATAAGGGCTTTTACAACATTTGTGGAATGGCAGTGGGTGAATATCTTTTCCTTGTTTTTTACAAGCTTAAAAACATTTATATTTATTTTTTCCTGGGCATAACCAAAATGCTTCAGAATTTCTTTTGAAGATGATTTTTCAGCCATCTGAAGAATTTTTTTCATCATCGGCTCTGTTGGCCGAGAGTTTAAAAGAATTTTTTTAGAAGTTTTATTTGGAGAAATCAAATATGCTTTTAATGCTGCTTTTGCAACATTGCTTGCCCCCTGTATTTTAACTTCTTTTATTTCTTTAACGATTTTATCGAATTCCCCTCTTTTAGTTAAGCTCATTTTTGTATTAATAACCTATAATATTTAAACTATTAGTTAAAGAGCTTTCTTTTTTATTAAAACTTTTTATATCACTAACATTTAAAAGTTTCTCTCTTTTATTAAAGAAATGTTAGAGAGTATGTTTAATCCGAGAAGGCTTGAAAAAGGGCCTTGGAAAATGTTTTTCATAGGCATACTTTATGCATCTCTCTCTCTTCTCCTGGCAAAATGGTTTTTTGCGAAAGATGCTGTTCTCTCAGGCTATTCCGGAATAATTGTTGTAACTTTTTGTGTCATGTTCACAATCCCCTTTATGTATTTTATAATAAGAGAAGAAGAGGCAGAAGACGAGGAGGTTTTCGGGCTTCTAAGTGTCTGGAAAATTCATAAAGACGCTATATATGCTTTTTTGTGGCTGTTTCTGGGATTTATAATTGCTTTTTCTTTTTGGTTTATTATTCTTCATGATTCAACATTGTTCAACGCGCAAATAGAAACATATTGCATGATAAACAGCCCGGGAAGCATAGACAGCTGTGTTGATAAATATGATATTTCAAAATCAACAGGGGCAGCAACACAGGGACTGAGATTTTTGTCAATAATTGAAAATAATGTATATGTTATGATTTTTACTCTTATTTTTTCTCTTATCTTCGGGGCAGGAGCTATTTTTATCCTTGCATGGAACGCAAGCGTAATATCTGCTGCAATTTCCATATTTTCTGGACAAAGAATCTCTGAAATTCCCATAGGAATTGCCCGTTACATGATTCATGGTTTTCCAGAAATAGCTGCATATTTTATAACAGCCCTTGCCGGAGGAATTTTTGGAGTAGGCATTATAAGAAATGGCATAAGAAGCAAAAGATTTTTGCATGTAATAGAAAACACCGCAATCCTTCTTTTTATAGCACTTTTAGTTCTTGTTCTTGCAGCGTTAATAGAGGTTTATCTAACTCCAATTTTATTTTAATAGAAGGGCGTTCTATAAGATTTAAAAACAAAAAAATGTTTTATAAAAGATGGTAGAGGCTTTAATTTTATTATCTCCTGTCATAAGCTTTTTTTTAGCTTTTTTAACAATGCCTTTTTGGATAAGAAAGGCAAAAGGCGTGGGTCTTGTATGGGAAGATATGAACAAGCCAGGACATCCAAGAAATGTTGCAGGCTCTGGGGGAATTATTGTAGTAATTGCATTTGTTCTTGGTGTTCTTTATTACATTGCTGTCAGAACATTTATTATAAAAGACAGCAACGGAATTAGCGTCGAAATTTTTGCCTTATTAAGCGTGGTTTTAATCCTCACCATTGTTGGAATAATTGATGATTTATTAGGCTGGAGAAACAAAGGATTATCAAAAAGAACAAGAATTTTCCTTGCATTCGCTGCCTCTATACCTCTTGTTGTAATTAATGCAGGAAGCTCAACAACAAACCTTCCTTTTTTTGGAATTGTTAATTTGGGAATTTTATATCCTCTTGTTTTAATTCCTATAGGAATTGCAGGAGCAACAACAACCTATAATTTTTTAGCAGGATTTAATGGGCTTGAAGCAGGACAGGGTATTATTATACTCGGATTTTTATCATATGTTGCATATGTAACCGGCTCTTCATGGATATCTCTCATTGGGTTAATAATGGTGGCTGCTCTTATCGGTTTTTGGCTTTATAATAAATCCCCTGCTAAAGTATTTCCGGGAGATTCCCTGACCTGGACAATCGGGGCGCTTATAGCAAGCATGGCTATTTTAGGAGATTTTGAAAAAATAGCTATTTTTGTTTTCATCCCTTATATTTTAGAAACGATATTAAAACTTAGAGGAGGACTTGTAAAACATTCCTTCGCTAAGCCGAATAAAGACAGAAGCCTTGAAATGCCCTTCAAAAAAATTTATGGGCTTGAGCATTTAGCGGTTTATATTTTAAAAAAAATAAAGCCAAGCAAAAAAGTTTACGAGAATGATGTGGTTTATCTGATACATGGATTTCAGCTGTTTATTATCGTTCTTGCTTTTTTTATATTCCTCTGATTGATAAAGGTTTTAAAGCTATTTGGCTTTGAAAATCCATGGGAGAGGAGACTGTAGAAATAAATATCCAAAATACCAAAAAGACCATAGGAAAAACCCTTGAATTTTTTAAACAAAGGAAAATCCAGATTGGTCTGATAGTTATTTCTTTAATTTTAATTCTTATTTTCGGCGGCTGGATAAGAAGCCAAAATATTCCATCACTAAAAGATACCTCTGGAGAATTAACTTTGGGACCTGATTTAGATCCTTTTCTTTATTTAAGACATGCCGAGGAGATTAATAACGGGACGCTTGCAAACCCTGATATGATGAGATATGCTCCTCTTGGTTCGCAAAATTATGCCCTAAAAAATATTATGCCTGCAACAATTTTTCTTTTGTTTAAATTTATGTCTGTTTTTAAGGATACCTCTATTACATATGCCGCGATTATCCTGCCGGTTATTCTTTTTTTAATATCAACTTTAGGATTTTTTCTCTTTAATTACAGCATTTTTTCGATAAAGTTTTCAAAAAATCTCGCAGCAATAACCGCCTTACTGGCAAGCTTATTGTATGTCATTATGCCTGCAACTCTGCACAGAACTGTTGCAGGAATTCCTGAAATTGAGGGCCTCGGACTAGCCTGGCTTTGGTTTGCACTTTTTTTCTTTGTCCTGGCATGGAAAAACCAAAATAAAAAAAAGCAGTTTTTTTATTCCCTTCTTGCAGGTATCCTGACAGGAATCATGTCATGGTCATGGGGCGGATACAGGTATATATACATGAGCATAGGCCTTGCATCATTAATTTTCTTTGTGCTTGAAAAAGACCGGGGAAAAAATTTTCTGATATTCTCCTCATGGATTATCCCTGCATTAATCTTTGAATTTATCCGCCTTGAAACTTTATCACCAATGGTTCTCAGAGTAAGCGATACAGGATTTGCATTCCTTGTCTTCTTTTTTATGATAATTGACTTTTTGATATTTAAAACAAAAATCAAAGAAAAATTAAAACTGGAAAAAAGCCATATTCCACAGAGCATCCTTAGCCTTATTTTTGGGGGGATTCTGCTCCTTCTTTTACTTCTTATTATTTCACCAAGCTTTCTACTGGGAATATTCCCAAGGCTGATAGAGGGATTTTTATATCCTTTTGGAAAAGGCAGGGTAGGAGCAACAATTGCAGAGAATAAAGCTCCTTACCTGACAGAGAGTATCCAAACATTTGGAAATATTTTCTGGCTGTTTTTGATTGGGGTGCTGCTTTTTTTCTGGGATTCTCTTGAGCATATAATCAAGAAAAAAAGAATTATTTACAGCATAATCTTTGCCGTATTAATCTTTGGGATAACATTTACCAGAATCTCCTCCACTCACCTGCTAAACGGAGAAAATTTCATTTCCAGATTTCTTTACCTTGGAAGCATTCTATTTTTCCTGGCATATTTCATTTATACTTTTATTAAACTTAAGCTAAACAATGATGAGCAAACCCTTGAAGGCATTAGAAAGATAGAAATGGGGGAAGTTTTAATCCTGGCTTTTTCTTTCTTTGTTCTTATCTCTATGCGGGGGGCAATAAGACTCTTTTTTATAGTTTCCCTGGCCGTAGTAATTTTCTCTCCTTTTGTCCCTGTAAGAATTGCCAAATCTCTTTTGAATAAGAATAAAGATGAGATTGCGCGCCTATTTCTTTTAATTCTCTTTTTAGTTTCAGCCTTAGCTCTTATTTTCGCGGGAATTAGTTATTACAAATCTACAAGCTCTGAAGCAAAAGCAACTGTCCCGGGAATCTATGAACAGCAATGGCAAGAAGCAATGTCCTGGGTCAATGATAATACCCCTATAGGGTCTGTATTTGTCCACTGGTGGGATTATGGATACTGGGTTCAGACAATTGGAAAACGCCCAACAGTAACAGATGGGGGGCATTTTATCGGTTATTGGGACCATCTTATCGGCAGATATGTTTTAACAACTCCGCAGCCAGAAACAGCTCTTAGCTTTATGAAAACGCATAATGTGTCTTATCTTCTTATAGATTCCACAGATTTAGGAAAATATGGGGCTTTTAGCAGTATTGGAAGCAATGCCGGCGGGAACGACAGGTTCTCGCAAATTCCTATTATGAATATGGATTCAAAACAAACAAGAGAAAGCGCAGATAAAGAAACAAGAATATACACCGGAGGAATTTCCCTGGATGAAGATATAATCTATAATTCTGGCGGAGAAAATATCTTCCTGCCTGCGGGCAAGGCATTTATAGGCGCTGTTATGCTTGAATTTTCAAGAGACGGCGAAAAAATTTCTTTCAGCAAGCCATATGGTATTTTTGTTTATAACAATCAGCAGATAAATATTCCAATCAGATATCTTTATTTTGAGAAAAAGATTATTGATTTCAAAGGAGGAATAAATGCAACTGTAAGGGTGCTTCCTCAAATTTCTTCAGGCGAGCAGGGAGTTCAAATGGATAATCTTGGCTCATTGATTTATCTTTCGCCAAAAGTTACAGACAGCTTATTTGCCCAGCTTTATTTAATGAATGATCCGTTCAAAAGATATCCTACCCTAAATATTGTTCATTTAGAGTTTAATCCATTAATAAAAAGTCTGAACAGCCAGGGAGCAGGTATTGATGATCTTATATACTATCAGGGGCTTCTGGGACCTGTAAAAATCTGGAAGGTTGATTATCCTGCAAATATAACTGAAAGAGAAGAGTTTTTAAGAACATCTGGAGATTACGCAGAATTTGACAATCTGACATTTACAAGATAGTTTTCTATTACATAAAATTTTAAAACAAGTTATTTATGGTTAATTTAATGACCGAAGGATCAAAAATAGCAATAGTTATCGGAACAAAAGCAGAGCTTATAAAATGCATGCCAATTATGCTTGAACTTCAAAAACAAAAAAAAGATTATTGGTTTGTTCATACAGGGCAGCATAGCCTGGGAAAAGCATGCGAAGATTTTGGAATTAAAAAACCAGATTTTATCCTTAGCAAAGAGCCCAACAGAAGCACAAAATTCTGGTCGAAAATAAATAGAATTTCATTTCTTTGGTTTTTAATGATGAATCTTAAAATAAGAAGACTTCTTAAAAAAATAAAACCGGGGTATGTTATATATCACGGAGACACAATGAGTACTGCTGCTGCAGCTATAGCTTCAAGTAGTTTTTTAAGTCCTGGAAAAAACTGGAAAAGTGTGCATTTGGAGGCAGGTCTGCGCTCCGGGTCGTCATTTGAGCCTTTCCCGGAAGAGATTTCAAGGAAAATTAGTGATAGATTTTCTGATATTCTTCTTGCAGTCTCTGATCTTTCTGAAAATAATTTAAGAAAGGGAAATTACAAAGGGCGCATAATAAAAATAGGAAACACAGTTGTTGATTCTTCTTTGATTGCTTACAAAAAAGCCAGAAAGAAGAAAAGGAAAAAAATGAAAAAATATGCATTAATCAATATACACCGGCATGAAAACCTGAATAGTAAAAAAAGGATGGGAAAGATTGTGGAAATCCTAAAGAGCATTAAAATCCAGGCTATTTGGCCAATTCATGCAAACACAGCAAATTTTATAGAAAAATATGGCCTGACCGGCGAGGTAAAGAATATGACAAATATCAAGAGGATGTCGTTAACTGATTACGGCGATTTTATTTATCTTCTTGCAAATTGCAAGTACCTTGTCACAGACGGCGGAAGCATACAGGAAGAAAGTCTTGTCTTCAAAAAGCCATGCATAATTCTCCGTAAAAAAACAGAACGACAGGAGGGCCTTTCCACAGGAATTAATTTTCTTACAGGATTGAATATAAGAAAGACAAAAGAAATTATAAATCAAATAGAAAATAACAAAATAAAAGTCAAAAATTTTCAGAATCCTTACGGAAAACCTGGACTTAGCAAAAAAATTACAGAGCTGTTAAAATGAAAAAAATAAAGGTAAAGGCAATCTTTGGCGCCTGGCAAGGTTATCAAGAAATAGCAAATCATCCGCCTGAAGGAGTTGAATATGTCGGCATTGGAAAGAGCACCAAAAAAGGGCAGTATTACAAAAGCAAAAAAATAAGGGAGAAGGCAGGGGCATTTCTGCAAAAATTGAAGGTTCCAAGAATGATTTTTGTCATGCCGGGAGATTATGACCTGATTCATTCGTCAAGGGGGATAATCCCCTTGAACAGAAAATCATGGGTAATAGACATGGAACATGTCCATTCTTTTTTTGGCCTTAACCCAAATCTTATAAAAAATGAATTTTGGAAAAGATTTATTGAAAAAAAATTAGCTTCTGACAAATGCAAGGCTATACTCTGCCATTGCGAAGCAACAAGACAGGCATTTTTTTATTATCTTGACTGCAGTAAATTTAAAGATAAAATAAAAGTTTTGTATCCTGCATCTCATATGATTCCTCTGAAAAAAATAAGACACGATAAAATAAGAATTCTTGCTGTAATAAGCCTTTTTTACCATAAGGGAGGACCGCAGATTCTGGAAGCTTTCTCAAAACTGGAAAAAAAATACAAAAATATAGAATTATGGATAAAGGCAGATCCGCCCGAGGAATTCAAAAAAAAGTATATTTCAAAAAATATTCATTGGTTTCCTTACTTTGGCCAGATTCTGCCCAGAGAAAAGTTATTGCAGAAGTTTCATGCACAATGTGACATATTTGTTTATCCAAGTTTCTGCGATAGTTTTGGATACGGTTTAGTTGACGCTATGATTGCAGGACTCCCTATTATTACCACAAACCTTTTTGCGTTTCCGGAAATCGTTAAAGATAAAGTTAATGGATTTGTAATAAAGATTCCAAGGTATGACTTAAAAAAAGGATTTGTCCAGGTTCATCGTTATCAAACAATAACAAATTCAGAGAATAAAAAAATAGTTGAAGAACTTGTAAAAAACATGGAAAAGCTTATTAAAAGTAAAAAATTAAGAGAAAGAATAGGAAAAGAAAATATCCTTCTTGCTAAAACAGGAAAATTTTCAACTAAAGGGCGAAATAAAGAATTAATCGAAGTTTACAAGGAGGCATTAAAATGAATGAAATTATAAGGCTGAATGAAGAAAATAAAGGAGCTTGGGAAGAATTTGCGGGAAAAAGCGCTGAAACAAGAATTTATCACAGTTTAAAATTCATGCAGGCCATAAAAGAGTCATATCCGAACTGCAAAGATTACTACTTTCTTTGCAAATCAGGGAAAATAGATGCAATATTTCCCTTTTTCCTTGTAAAAAGCAGGATTTTTGGAAACCGGCTTATTTGCGTACCCTTTCTGGACTCCGGAAATTTCTTGGGAGAATACACCCCTAAATTATTAAAAGATCTTATTGAAATTTTAAAGAAAGATATCAAAAAAATAAGGCACATAGAAGTAAGGCTTAACACATCTTATGAAAATTTTGACAAAACCAGAAATATTTTCCTAAAAACCGGATTCGGCGAAGAGAAAAAAAAGCACCAGTTTATTATATATCCAAAATCTAAAGAAGATATGTGGGAAAGATTTCATAAGCATACAAGAAATGATATAAGAAAATCTCAGAAATCCGGATTAGAAATTAAAAAAATTGATAACAAAGAAGAATTAAAAAAATTCTATGAAATTTATTTGACAGAGATGAAAAATTTCGGCACTCCCCAGCACTCTTATAAATTCTTTGAAAAGCTCTTTGATTGCCTGGGCGACAGCTTTGTTGGATTTAACTGCTATCTAAAGAACAATCTCGCCGGAAGCTTAATTATGTATTATTCTAACAATCATGCATATATCTCCTTTAATGTATCTTCTCCGGAATTCAGAAATTGCAGACCCAATGATTTGCTGTATTGGACAGCCATAACCTGGCTAATTGGCCGAGGAGTAAAGGACATAAATCTAGGGCAAGTTGAAAAAAATGCTCCCAAGGGAAGCCACGCAGAAGGCCTGTATAAATTTAAAGAGAAATGGCTTGGGGAACTTTATGAAAGAATTTATTTTTATTGGCCTGAAGAAGAACATAAAATAGCAGAAGACAAGAATAAATACGGGCGGTTTAGAAAAATATGGATGCACCTGCCTTTGCCTATAATTAAAAAAATCGGGCCAAAAGTCTGCTCTGAATTAGGAATATGACTAAAAAGATTTTTGCATTAAGAATAGATTTGGAATCATTCAAAGGAATAAAAAAAGGATTGCCGAAAATCCTTGATCTGCTTAAAAAATACCGGATAAAAGCTTCTTTTTATATTCCCATGGGTGGCGAATCCAATATTTTAGAATTAATAAGATATAGAAAAGAGCTTTCAAATGCAACAGAGAGAAAAATTAAAGTTTTATCTAAAATAGAAATGCTCAGAATGGTTCTTTTCCCAAAAGATTTTGTGAGAGAAAATCAGAAAATCTTAAGAAGGATAATTCTGGAGGGGCATGAACTTGGAATTCACGGATGGAAACACCGTGCTTGGACAAGAGGGTTGGAAGAGATTAACATCAATAAACATCTTGATCTTGCCATAAATAAGTATAAAAAAATCTTCGGAGTTTACCCAGATAGTTTTGCCGCACCGGCATTTAATACAAACAAAAAAGTCATCGAAATCCTGGACAGAAAAAAAATCTTAGTTATCAGTGACTTAGAAGGGGAAAAACCATTTAAAATCAAAGGCACAGGCATAATCAATGTTCCTATAACAATAAATGGCGAAAATAATTCTCCGATAATAGAATATCTTGCAACAAAAGGGTGTTCTGACAATGAAATAATAAATTATCTCAAGGAGAAGATAAAAGAAAATAAGCTGGCTACCATCTATATCCATGATATTTATGAATGCGTCAATAAAATCTCTTTATTGGAAAATCTCTTTGTTTTTCTTAAAAAAAATAAAATTCAAGTTAAAACCATAAGGCAAATAGCAAAAAATGAAAATCCTTCAAATTAGCAGCACATTTTTCCCTGTAAACGGGGGGCAGGAAAAAGTAGTTTATGAAATTTCAAAAAGATTAGTTAAAAGAGGGCACAAAGTAGATATTCTCACTACAGATATGCTCTGTACAGGAAAGGTAAAGGAAAAAGAGAGAAAAGATGGAGTTAATATAATAAGGATAAAAAACAATTTTTATCTTGGAGGATATGGTTTTTCAGAAGAAGCCAAAAAATGGCTTGAGGACAACAGGGAAAATTATGATGTTGCACATTCACACGGATATAACCGTTTTTTAAGCGAGTTTTCAATTTGGGCGCTCAGAAATAAACTGCCTACTATCTTTACGCCCCATGGATTTATCCACACAAAAAAGAATTATTTATTCAAGATTATTCACGATTTGACCGTCGGAAGATTAATAAAAAATGCCACTCAGCTAACAGCACTGACAAAATTGGATTTCGAGAATTACAAGAAACTTGGAGTTGAAAAAGAGAAGATTACAGAAGTTCCCAATGGGGTTGATATAAAAAAATTTAGTAAAATTACAAGAAAAGGTGTTTCCAAATTTAAAAAGAAATACGGGCTTCTAAAAACTGTTTTATTTGTGGGAAGAATTCATGAAAGCAAGGGGATTCAGTATTTGATAGAAGCTATAAAGGACATTGATTGCAAATTGATGATTATTGGTGAAGATGTTGGGTATAAAAAAGAACTAGAAAAAAAGATTAAAAATCTCAATCTTGAAAAGAAAGTTATATTTACAGGACATTTAGAAGAAAAGGAGAAAATTACAGCATATAAGGCCTGTGATATATTTGTCCTTTTCTCAGAATGGGAGGGGTTTGGAATAACCGTAATAGAGGCTATGGCAGCCGGAAAACCAGTAATTGTAAGCAATAGAGGAAGCCTGCCTTTTTTAGTCAAAGATAAAAAAGAAGGTTTTGTTATTCCTTTCAAAAATGTCAATATCTTAAGGGGAAAAATAAAATTTCTTCTGGGGAAAAATAAAATTGCGGGAAAAATGGGGAAATCAGGAGCAGAAGAAGTAAAAAAATATGACTGGGAAAGCGTTGTAAGCAGATATCTGGAAGTGTATAAAAAAGCTCAGAGGAACAGAAATGAATAAAAAAATAGTTTTTTTATATGATCTTCGACATCCTCTTCATGAAAAATTTATGAGGACTACTGGCTGTGATTTTATTCCTTTTTCTAAAAAACCGCCAAAAAATTATGACATTTACATTGTAGAGGGCACTTATATTCGGCCTCTTCTATTAAAAAAAATTGGAAAATTTGAAAAAAATGCCAAAATCATTACTCTTTTTTCAGATCCAAGGCTTTTTTATCTGAAAATAGGGAAAATATTTGATTTTAAAAAAGATGAAATAAAAAAATACCCCCAATTAAGGGCATTTGCAGCAAAAAAACTTCTTACAGAGCTGGACGGGGCAATATGCATAGGAAATTTTAGTGAAAGCCTTTTCAGAAATTTTAATAAAAAAAGCCCTGTTCTTAATGCTCCTGCCTTTGTTTTTGAAAAAAGAGCTGAAAAATTCAGAAAAATAATTCCTGATTTAAATAACCATAATATTCTGTTTATAGGCCATGGTCCTGATTATTACTGCAAGGGTCTTGATCTGTTAATTGAAGTTTTTAAAAATATAAAAAATAAAATTCCTGATTTAAAATTATACATACTGGGAAAGTGGAATATTAAAGAAGAATGGAAAATAAAAGATGTTTTTTTCGAAGGGGTGCAGGATTTAAAGCCATATTTAAAAAAATGCTCGCTAAGCGTTCATCTCGGAAGAGGGGAATCTTTTGGAATTAACATTCTTGAATCTATGACGGCAGGCATTCCTACATTTGTTTCAGAATACACTGGTGCAAAACAAGCTGTTATGAAGGCTGACAATAAATTAATCCTACCTATGAACAAAAAGATTATATCTGAAAAGCTGATGAATTATCTTTATTCTGACTTAAAAGAAAAAAAGAGCTTGTCTAAAAAATGCAGGAAAGCTGCAGAGCAATTTAATGAAAAAGATACTCTAGAAATCTTTAGAGAAAAATTTTCAGGATTCATAGAAAAGGTGGGGAAAAAATGAGAATCTTAATAATCAATGACCATCTTAATCCGTCGGGAGGAGCTGAAACATTTATTAATACATTAAAGATTAATTTGGAAAAAAAAGGGCACATTGTCAAGCTCCTTGGATCAAAAAAAGGGGAAAATTTGCCATCTATTCTATCACGGTGGTACAGCCTAAAATGGTACAAAAGAACAAAGGAAGAGATTAAAAATTTTAAACTGGACATAGTTCATATAAACAATTGCGTAAGAGTTATTTCACCAAGTGTTATTGATGCTGCTTTAAATTCAGATATGCCTGTAGTGCTAACATTTCATGATTTTCATTACCTCTGCCACAGGTTGGGGGGAATATACAATGAAAACAGGCAAAAAAGATATCTTTACAGGCATAAATGTTTTTTTCCAGGGTGCTTGGGATATGACGAAGATATAAAAGACATTCCAAGAAATTTATGGAAAAAAGCAAAGCTTATCCTGCATAGGAAAATTCTCAAGGGAAAAAACATCTGCTTTATTGCCCCATCACAGATACTTGCAAAAAGCATGGAAAAATTCCTTGAAGTTCCTGTTAAAGTAATAAACAACGGAATAAATATTCCTGAAAAAAGAACAAAATATGAAAAAATAATCCTGTTTGTAGGAAGCTTAAATGAGGAAAAAGGCTTTCATAAAATCTCTTCTGTTTTGAATAATGTTAAGAGCTACAAAGTTGTTGTTCTCGGTTCGGGCCCTCTTAAAAAAATGCTTGAATCAAAATACAAAAATATTGAATTTTTGGGATTTCAAAAACCTGACAATTATTATAAAAAAGCTTCAATTGCTGTAATTCCCTCTATTTGGATGGAGAATTTTTCATATTCTGTGCTGGAAGCAATGGCTTATGGCTTGTGCGTTCTTGGTTCAGATATCGGGGGAATTCCTGAACAGATAAAAGACAAACAAACAGGCATACTCTTTAAAAGAGGAAATAAAAAAGATTTTGAAGAAAAACTGAATTATTTATTAAAAAATCCTAAAGAAATAAAAAAATTAGGCGGAAATGCAAGAAAATATGCAAGAAAAAATTTCTCATGGGACAAGATAACCAGGAAGTACGAAAAAGTTTATTTAAATGCCATAAGGGGCAATTAATCTGGTTCTAAAGTTGCATAAATTGGCTTAATCTTCTTTCTTTTTAATTGAAATACTAAATAACCCAAATAAGGATAATAAACAAGGCTTTGCGCTGCTTCATTGAATGCAGGATAACCTTCTTTCCATGCACCTTCTGAAAAAAGAGTTTTTACAAATGCTAGCATTGCAAAAGGCAGAGCTGACAAAAGAGGGAACTTCCTTCTTATCTTTATATGCACGGGAAAATCTTTTTTATTATGCTGAAATCTGTCAAAATCCTTGAATTCCTTTAATGTATATTCTGCATGAAGTCTTGCATATCTTCCGAGAGTTTTTTCCTTAAATTCTTTCCATGTTGGAATAGCTCCTTTTGACGGCTGATGCTCCAGCAGAAAATCTGTCATTATTATATTTCCATTTATTTTAGGATCATCCCAATGGGGAAATCCGAAATAAGACATTTTTGACTTTCTGTAAAGCGGCATTTTTGTCGGCCAGTTTTTTGTTATATGCTTTTTTCCATCCCAAAAAGGCCATTTTACAATATATGCATCTGCTTTGGGATTTTGAACTAATTTTCTTATGTTTTTCTTAAATTCAGGAGATAAAAACTCATCCGCATCTATTTTAAGTACCCATGGAAATTTTACTTTTCTGAATAATATCGGAAGAATTATACCAGGAACTCCTGCATTTTTCTCTGTTTGAAATACATTATTTGTATATTTTTTGGCTATTTTTAAGGTCTTGTCAGAACAAGGACCGTCATGAAGAATAAGTATCTCATCTGCTATATCTTTTACACTGTCCAGGCACCTTCTTATCAATTTCTCCTCGTTGTGAACTACAGAAATAACAGAAATTTTTTGTCTCATATCAGAGTGTGAGGAAAAGAATTTAAAAAGGTTAGGATAATTGCTTCCAGATGGAAAAAATGCCCCAACAAACAAAAATAAGATATAAAATTATAAGAAAATTAATCGGCGACGCTTCAGGAAAAATTCTTTTGGATATAGGAGCAGGATATAAGCCAATTTCCAACGGGATAAAAACAAAAAAAACCCTCAAACTAGATGGAATTAAAAAATATAAGCCAGATATCTGTTGCGATATCAATGAAGGAATTTCACTAAAAAATAGCTCTGTTGATATTATTATTGGGGGAGAAATAATAGAGCATATTTATAATCCAATTAAATTCATCAAAGAATGCAACAGAATTTTAAAAAACGGGGGGGAAATTATATTATCAACCCCTAATCTCTGCTCGCTCAAGAACAGATTTAAAGTTGCTTTTGGGCAACTTCCAGAACATTGTGCAAGACCCTCTGAAGATGAAAGTTTTGAAAGGCATATAATTGACTTTAATTTTTCAGGATTAATTAAAATATTAAAGGAAAACGGCTTCACAATTATTAAAAAGACAAGCAACGGGATAATTTTGCATAGCCGGCTATTGTTTCCGAGATTCCTGACTCCCTCTGAGTTCGGAGAAACAATAATCATTAAGGCTAAAAAAATAAACAGCATAAAATGAGAATCAAAAGGGATTACTGGTCTGCTATAAAAAGATTTTTTATGTGGATTACTTCAAGATTCAAACCGCTTACAGTTCACACAGAAGCGATTATGATAGATTCTGTCTGGGAAGCAGTTAAGAAAGAAGTTAAAAAAAACAGTGTTTTGAAGTGGTATGTTATGACTCCTGCAAACAGGGATTTTTTTAAATCTGATTTTAATGTTAAAATATCAAAAAAGAAGCTGTCTGAAATCTTAAGGAGAAGATATTTATGGATGCTTGAGCATGGACAAAAATTAGAGCTTCATATTCATCTGAGTTTAGTCGCAGGAAATATGAACTATAAAGAGCAGGATAAATTGTTTAAAGAATCTATTAATTGGATTAAAAAAGAACTGGGAATTAAACCTGCAGAATTTGCTCCAGGGTGGTTTATTTACAATGAAGATACTTTAAATTTATGCAAAAAATACAGGCTGAAAATGATTTATGAAGGAGATTATGATTACAAACATGATTTTCAGTTACTTTAATTGGATTTCTTCAAAATAAAAATAAAATCAACACCGGCTTTCTCAGGAGAAATAAACTCTCCTATTTTATTTAATACACGATATACTATAGAATTTAAAAGTCTGCCAATCCCGCCTTCCCTTAAAGAAATTTTTATTTTTTGGAAAAAGGGAATTTCAGATTTATTTTTGGACATATAGGCCCCCTGGTCACCATTTCCTTCCTGAAGGTGAATTATTTTAAATCCAGAGTCTCTAAATTCGTCTTTTATGCCTTCTAAAGTAAATGTATTTGGGTGGGCTTGGTCCCCTACTCCTAATTTTTCCCTTACATCGCGGTATATTTTTAACATAAAATTATGACAATCAAGAGATAGGTAAACTATTCCGGATTCTTTCAAGACTCTTTTTATCTCTGATAAAACTTCTTTATAATTATGGACATGATCTATCACATTTGTAATTATTACCAAATCAAAATAGTTGTCTTTAAATGGTAATTCTTCTCCTTTCCCTTTAATGTATCTTATTCCCTTCGGAAGTTTGAAATTTTTTATAAAATAATCCATCAAAGGGTCTAACGAGTATTTTTTTGCTTTGGGAAGGTAATTTATTAAAGGGGATGCTCCTCCGCCAATTTCTAAAATATTTTTTTCTTTTGAAATCTTTATAAAATTAGAAAGTATTTTCTTATGATAATTCCAATATTCTGTTAAGGTATTTACGTCTTCTTTTATGCTCTTTTTCCAATCCTTGTCCCAGAAATTTTTTTCATCTTTTTGTGCTATCTCCCAGCGTTTTTGAGTAATCTTTTTCATTTTTCTAAGATCCAGATTATTTCCCTTTTCTGCCAAAAAAGAAACCTTCCCCTCTTAACAATTGTTTTGACCAGCTTAAAAGGATGCCCGATGAATTCTGTCTGATTTATTCCTGTTACATCATTTATTGCAGATTCGTGAAAAAAATGCTTATGCTCCATTGTCCCAAAAGCTCCGCCTGTTGCTTCCACATGAGGCACCCGTATTTCCATTTTTCCCCCTTTTTTCAGGATTTTTTGACATTCTTTCAGAAATTTAAGAGGATTGTCCACGTGCTCCAAAATATGGGCAGCGAATATAAAATCGACAGAATTGGGCTTGAAAGGATAGGGATATTTATTTAAATTATGCTTTATGTCCGGGTTTCCGATTACATCTACGTTGACATAACCTTCTTTCCTGTCTTCTCCGCAGCCTAAATTTAATTTCATTTTTATGGCAAATAACTTAACTAGGGGTGGTTTAAAAAAATTGCTGTATTAAACAATCATTTCACAACAATCAATTCATATTCTATCTCTGATGCCGGGAATGTCCATGCAAAAAAACGGCAATAAAATGCATGATTTAAATTTATAAGAGGATTGATGAGCCAGTTAAACAGGCTCAGTCTTCCTACCCCAAAATTTATCCTTACTTTCCTGGCTTTGAATAAGTCTTCATTGCAATTGACTTCATGGGAATATCCGCCTTTTTTGAAATAATTAAAAGTGAATGGTGTGAAAAATCTTACATGAGTCGGATCGTTAAATTGCCCCCAGGAGGAATAAAAAGGAGTTTTAATTTTTATAACTGCATTGTTTTTGCAGATTCTTCTGAATTCATGCATTAAAGGAATAAAATTATGAATATGCTCCAGAACATGATATGCAAGAATTTCTTCGACAGAATCTTTTTTGAATGGAAGCGGGGTTTTTTCCAAATTTAATATCTTATCTGGATTAACCAATGGTGAAGAGTCTACATTGAGGTATCCCTTTTTCCTGTCCTTTCCGCAGCCTAAATTCAGCCTTAATGCCATTAAGAATACCATAAAGCATGCTTTAAAAAAGTTTACTGAACTACCTTTTCAGCAGATTCTTTATTTCTTCTATAGATACTGCCTTGATAAGAAAAATTACCAAGAAGTAGACCACGACTGCGCTTAGGATCATGATTATTCCGGAAATTACATTAAGAGGAAAGAGATATCTAAAAAGAAATAAGTAACCAAGCATTATTAGGCTAGCAAATAAAGGGTTAACCATAGAAAACCGATCTGGTCTAAGGTTAATTTTTTTCGCAGAAATTACTATCATTAAAAATAACCCGGAATATCTTGTTACAAGGGTTGCAAAAGATGCTCCTATGAGCCCATAAGAAGGATTTATTTTTGATAAGTAGAAAATTAAGATTATATTCAAAAAAAGATTAGCAGTGGAAGTTGCCAGGGTTATAAATGCGGGGATCTTTGGTTTTTCTTTCGCATTTAAAAGAACAGTATATGTAGAAGAGAGCAGAGATTCAAGAATAAGCAAACTTAAAAAAACAGATGTTAATAAAATAGGGATTCTATACTCTACTGGAACATATTCCGCGCCGTATAAAAATTTCAAAAGGGGCATTATGATAAACGCAAGCCCTATTGATGCTGGAAAAGCCAGCAAAGAAATATACTTGAATGTTTTTTTGAATGCCTTATCCAAGGTTTTTCCATTTAATTGTGTAAAAAAGGGCAAAAAAAGAGATGTTAGCCCCACAATTCCCA
This sequence comes from Candidatus Pacearchaeota archaeon, assembly GCA_026395855.1. Taxonomy (GTDB): domain Archaea; phylum Nanobdellota; class Nanobdellia; order Pacearchaeales; family GW2011-AR1; genus ASMP01. The sequence continues at coordinate 17,762 of JAPLXX010000027.1, forward strand.
AAACACCAACAACTACAGAGAAAATAGCATTATAAAATCCGACAAATTTTAAATCCAAAAAATATCCTAAAACTAATTTGTCCATATTAGCAAGAACCAGTAAAGTCATTGAACTTAGAGTTAAAAATCCGGAAAATTTTAGCATTCTTCTGCGTTCTACAGGTATTGTCCTTCCTTTTATCAACGATGAGTATTTCCTATCTATGACCCATAAGGTATATCCTAAAGATAAAAGAAGCGAAAGGGACAGGATAATAAATATTCCTACCACAGATTTAGACAAAAATACCAAAAAAACAAGCAACACCAGCTTTGAAATTTGAAAAATAGCTTCTCCCATTGCAGAATATTTCATCTTCTGAAAAGAAAGAAATACAGAGGTAGACATTGTATACAAGGCATTTAAGAAAAGGTAGATGCTTCCTATTTTTAATGGCAAAATAAGCTCTGGTTTTTTGAAAAAACCAGCTATCAATCCAGAAAATAAAAATAAAAGAACAGAGGCCAATACAGACAAGAGTAATTTTGTTTTAAGCAAAAACCAAAATCTTGAACGAGCTTCTATTTTTTTATTTTTCCCTATGCTTTCTGCCAAATATCTGGTAATTGTGCTTCCAATTCCCAAATCAGATATAGCCAAAACGACCAGGATTATTGTCAGCGCGAAAGAATAAACCCCGAAACGCTCTGGCAAAAGTATCCTGGCAACTATTACTGTAAAGACTAGGGCCCCAATCTTTGAAGTAAGTGATGTTAATCCCCCATAAAATAGGTTATTGATAATCCCTGCCATAAAATTTTTTCTTTTCTCTTTTCCTAAATTCATATTAAACTCAATATTTTCTGCTTTTTAGCCTTTGTGAAATCTGTGTTTATAGTATGGCAATGCATAAGATTTAAAAGATAATTATGTATAATTATAAACCATGGAGAGCAGTAAAATCTTTTCTACTAAAGCCAAAACACTGGAAAATCTGAAAAAAATTGTTAAAAGATCACAAATTATCCGGATGATTTCCTTTAATTTTTATAGCTGGAAAAACCATGAAGAAAAAATTCTAAACAAAATCCAGCAGGAATTTAATCCAAGGAAGATAATTATAAGGAGTTCTGCAATCGGGGAGGATTCAGGAAATGAATCACTAGCGGGGCAGTTTGAAAGCGTGTTGAATGTAAATTCCAAAAAAAGGGAAGAGATAAGAAATGCCGTGAATAGGGTCTTTGGTTCTTACAGAAAAAAAGGCGAGCTTGGATTTATGAATCAGGTTCTTGTGCAGTTTCAGGCAGAAGATATTTTATTCAGCGGAGTTATCTTCTCAAGGGGCATTATCAACAGTTCTCCGTATTACATTATTAATTATGACTCCAAGGGCTCAACAAATAGTGTGACTTCAGGAATTGAGGGAAAAACTATCAAAATCTCAAAATTTCTTCCGGTAGAAAAAATTCCTAAAAAATTCAGGAAATTGATAGTTGCAATAAAAGAGATAGAAAAATTAGTCTCTAATAAAGGATTGGACATAGAATTTGGAATTAACAAAAAAGGAGAGGTTATAATCTTCCAGGTCAGACCAATTACAACAAAAAAAACAAATATCAATGAGGAGGTTATAGAAAGAAGATTAAAAAGCCTGGAAAATAAGTTCCTGCTTATTGAAAAATTAAATAAAAGAGTTTCCGGAGAAAAAAAGATTTTCGCAGATATGCCTGACTGGAATCCAGCAGAAATTCTTGGAGATTCTCCGGGCTATCTTGATTTCTCTCTCTACAATTATATAATAACAGAAAGTGCATGGCATGAGGCAAGAGTTTCTCAAGGCTATGATGCAGGAACCCCTTCCAGATTGGTTGTTCTTTTTGGAAACAAGCCCTATGTTGATGTTGGAAGCACTTTTAGCTCTTTTATCCCCCATGGGCTCTCCAGAGAACTAAGGGAAAAATTGATATTATTTTATATAAATAAACTCAGAAAAAATCCCGAATTACAGGATAAGGTAGAATTTGATCTTTTGCATACCTGTTACGACCTAAGATTTAAAGAAAGGTCCAGGGAGCTCTTAAATAATAGGTTCACGGAAGATGAGATTGCTGAATTAAAGAATGCCCTGATAGATCTTACTAATAATCTTATCTTAAATTCATATGAAAACATAAAAAAGGATTTAAAATCCCTGGATAAAATGAAAAAAAATAGGAGGAAAATAAAGATTGCTGATTCAAAGGAGCAAGTATTATCCTCATTAAGATGTGCTGAATTTCTTTTGAATGATTGCAGAGAAAAAGGAACTGTTCAGTTTTCCAGACTGGCGCGACTTGCTTTTATCGGAAAAATTTTATTAAAAAGCCTTGTTGCAAGAGGGGTTATTAATACTGATTTTTATAATTCATTTATGGAATCAATAAGAACAGTTGCCACCGAATTTGAGGAAGATTTTGAATTTATGAACAAGAGAAAACTTACAAGGGAAAAATTTATCCGAAAATATTATCATCTTAGACCGGGAACTTATGATATTACCAGCAGGAGGTATGAGTCAAGCCTAGATCTTATAAAGGGGAATGGATCAACATTTAATGAGAAAAAGAATAAGAAAAAATTCAGGTTGGATCTTGGAACAGAAAAAAAAATAAACGAAGCTCTTAAGAAAGAGGGTTTGAAGTTTACTGCAAAAGAACTTTTTAATTTTTCCCGTTCAGCAATAGAAACCAGGGAATCTTCTAAATTTGAGTTCACAAAAAACCTAAGTGATGCCATTGAACTAATTGCTGTTGCCGGGGAAGAAATGGGATTTTCCAGAGAAGAGATGGCCTTGCTTAAAGTTGAGGATATTTTTCCGAGACAAAAATCAAGCAGAGAACATATAGGAAGACATTGGAGGAAAAAAGTGGAAGAAAAAATGGTTTTAAGAAGAATAGATAATCACCTCGAACTGCCGCCCATCCTTTTTTCTGTTAAAGATTTTTATCTTGTTACATATTATGAATCACGCCCCAATTATATCACCAGCAAGAAAATAACTGCTAAATTATACAAGCTGGAAAAAAAGGACCAAAAACTATCAGAAATAAAAGGGAGAATTGTTATGTTAGAGAGCGGAGATCCTGGATATGATTGGATATTTACTAAAAAACCGGCAGGATTAATAACTAAATATGGCGGAGTGGCATCACACATGTCAATCAGGTGTGCAGAATTTGGAATTCCGGCAGCAATAGGGTGCGGAATTCTGTTTGATAAACTAAAAGACAAAGAAAGGATAAACCTTGACTGCAAATTAAAAAAAATAACTCCTATAAAAATAGAATGATAACTTTAATATCACAAAGAATAAGGGAAACCGGCAATCAAAATTCAGACTGTCTGGAGCATGCATATGTGAAGTATTTCAGCAAACTTGGATTTAATCTTATTCCTGTTCCTAATTCCAAGGAAAATCTTGAATTTTATCTGAGTCTTCCTGTAGAAAGAATAATCCTTACTGGCGGAGGAGATATTGGCGATGAAATATCCAAGGAAAGGGATGAAACTGAAAAGGCTTTGCTGGATTTTGCAATAAAAAATCACATTCCTGTACTTGGAATATGCAGGGGCATGCAGTTCATAAATTATTATTTTGGAGGTAAATTAATAAAAATAAGTGAAATAAGCAGTCAGAATCATGTTGCTGTATTGCATAATATTGAAATCAATTATACTGCATTGAAAGGATTGATTGGAGAAAATATTCAGGTTAATTCTTACCATAATTTTGGTTTTGATGAGAATCTTTTTTCTTCAGAATTGAGAGTTTTTGCAAAAGCCCCTGATAAAACTATAGAAGGAATTTATCACCAGACTCTGCCAATAGCAGGAATTGCCTGGCATCCTGAAAGAGAAAGTCCAAACAAAGAGGCTAATGAAAAAATCGCGACAGCATTTTTGAAAGGAGAATTGTTCTGGAAAATATGAAAGTAAATAAGAAATTTTCATTCATTTGCCAAGATGTTTCGCGAACAAGAAATTCGCGTCACAGGAGCATCAAATGAAAGCTATCATTTTAGCAGCTGGTTTAGGAACAAGGCTTGGAAAATATACTCAAGACAAACCTAAATGCATGTTGGAATTTATGGGAAAAACTCTTATTGAAAGACAAGTTGAGACAATAAAAAAGCTGGGAATCAAAGAAATCATTGTAATCAGAGGACATTTCGGAGGCAAAATAAATTTAACAGGAGTTACTTATGTCGAATGGTCTGGTCCTGAAACAAACATGGTTCCGGATTTATTTGAAGCAGAAAAGTACTTTGATGATGATTTTATAGTTGTTTATGGTGATGTCCTTTTTGATGAAAAAACTTTCACAAAACTTATGAATTGCGATAAAGATATTTGTGTTACTGTTGATGATAACTGGAAAGATTATTGGAGAGCCCGTTTTAACAGTAATTTAGAAGATTTGGAAAGCGTGCACATTGGAAAAGAAGGGGATATAATTGAACTTGGAACCCCTGATTGCCTTCCTGAAGATTGTCATGCGAGATATGTTGGATTAATTAAGTTTTCAAAAAATGGTGCTAAAGCACTAAAAAAAGTTTATCATGAAAACAAAGAAAAATACTGGGATAAAGATGAAAAGTGGATGAACTCAAAGAATTTTAAACGTGCATATATGACGGATATACTGCAGGCGATAATTAACTCAGGATTTAAAATATGGCCGTTACATATTTTTGGCGGGTGGCTTGAGTTTGATACTGTCAATGATTATGAATTAGCAAATAGGTGGTTAAAAGAGGGTATATTAAACAAATTTATTAGAATAGATGGAAACTGAAGTTTATCCCTGGGATACTAAAGAAAAACAACAGGAAAGAAAACCATATGGTTTTGTAGATTTTCCAGAAGATTTCTTAGACTGCTATAGACACAAAAGATCTAAAGCTATACAGATATTGGGTCTAAAAGCACCTCTTGCTTTACAATTACAACCTTATGACCAAGCCCAATTTGAATTATTGGGTGTATTCGACGCTGCCAAGGTAATAGACACACTTTATTTGGCAACTTCTAAAAGAATAGATCTTACTCCGACAGAACTAAAACATTTTTGGAGAGTTCTCAAAAAAGCAGATTTGAGGAAATTAAAAGCAAGTTATGATGGGGAATTTATTAATGCTGCACCAGAGGACTTAGATCTCCAAAGCAGGGCTTTGTTATCTCTTACTTTATTAAATTATTCTGCTAAAAGAAATCAAGGATATTTGCAGGCATTAAGCACCTCTCTAAAATTGAATGATGCTCTTATTGCAGGAATTGACTTGTTAAGAAGCCCTTTGGAAAGAACAACCTTCTCACATGCATTGAGAACAGAAGCTCGGGAAGTAAGCAGACTTGAGAAAGAGGTCTTATCAATGGACCTTCCTAATGTATCTGCACAAGAAATCAAACCGTCATCACTGCATAGAATTTCCAACTTAGGCATGTTATTACAAGAAGGGAATAGAGCAAAAGCATATTTGCAGGCGCTTGTTTTAGCAGGATTTTATCCTAATTATGTTTGTCTTTTAAGAGATTCTAATTTTAATGCATCCATTAACCAAGCACCAACTCATAGAAGGACCCTCTTATTTGATCCTAATGTACCTGAAGAAACGACTCTTAAAGAAAAAGGTATACCTTATCAAATAATTACTTCAGATTCATGCAATAGCCCAGAGGTTGTTAATGCTATCAGAGCCAGGGATGAGAAATATTTTGTATTTTCTGGGAAAGGAATCTTAAATGAGATTTTTGGGGCTGGAAAAAAATTAATCCATGTGCATCCGGGAAAACTTCCGGAGTATAGAGGAAGCACATGCCATTTTTATTCTGTGCTGGCAGGAGATGGCTGGCATTGCTCTGCTTTCATTATGAATCCCAAAATAGATGAAGGAGATTTAATTCTCACAAAAAAATTTCCTCTGCCGGGAAAAAATATAGACGATGCAAGAATTTATGATCCTTATGCGAGATCAAAAACATTGGTTGATGTGATAAGGCAGTTGTCAGAAAGGGGTTCTATTCAAACAACCAGACAAAATTTATCCGAAGGGCTTATGTATTATACTATTCATCCTGTGCTTGGATTTATCAGAAGAAAATTCCTAGACACAATAGAATAAAAAAGAATCATTCGCTATTCTTCTTGAGCTTATTGATTTTTACTTTTAATCCTTCCTTTAATTCAAAATTTAACTTTTTTCTCATTTCTTTTGCTATATCCGGGTTCTTACTTATTAAATTTTTTATCTCTTCTGGATCTTTTTCCAAATCATAAAGTTCTTCTGAATCATTCCAGTAATTTTTAATAAATTTCCATTTAGAAGTTCTTATGACCCGCACATTTGGTTTTTTAGGGGGAATTTTTGGATCTGGATAAGGATTTCCAGATTCGGAGAAAGATATTCTTTCTTCCTCTTCACCGTCAATAAGATTTCTCATGCTTTTTCCATCCATTTTTTCCGATTCACTCATTGCTTTGATTCCCAGATAATCCAGAATTGTCGGCATAATATCAATAGTTCTTACAAGCTGCTTTATCTCCTTTTGAGGAAAAATCAGAGAATTTTTAAAAAGTGCAAAAGTTCTCAAAGTGTAATCATAACAATAAACACCATAGGATTTTTCTCCAAATTTTTCTCCGGAGCCTATTCCATGATCTGAGTTTACTATTAAGATAGAATCATCAAAGTTCAGATCATCTATCTTATCTAAAATCTTTCCCAAATAATTGTCAGCTTCGGCTAAATAGGAATCATATGCTACCAAATTTTCGTCCTTTTTTTCAAAATATTCCTTGCTAAAATTGTTATATTTCTTTGAAACATTTATCTTTACGCTATTTTGAATCATTGAATAATCCAAAAAAACGAAGAAAGGTTTTTTTGACAGCCTTAATTGATTAAGCAATTCCAAATGTCTTTTTAAAAG
>JAPLXX010000048.1 GCA_026395855.1 Candidatus Pacearchaeota archaeon
TGTCTTCTCCAAGAAAAAATCCTGTCAGCTTGCATGCACGATTAAGTGCAACAGGAAGAACACCTGTAACTTTTGGGTCAAGTGTTCCAAAATGGCTTGTTTTTCGCAAGCCGAGAGTTTTCATCACAAATTCAGAGACATCAAAGCTTGTCGGTCCCGACGGCTTGTTAATGTTTATTATACCAAATTCCAGAAGTTCTTGAATTGTTTTCTTTTCCTTGAGTTTTTCTATGTTTATTTTCATTTTATGAATAGTCTTTCTATAATTTCAAAGACAATTGTTATTTATAAAAATTCGCGATTAGTTATGCAATTGAAAATAGTGGTTCAAACCTACCTTCTTCAACACTAAAGGGAATATTTTCCCGCACTACCCAGAAATGATGATTGATATGCATATAAATTTCACGATATTCTTCATCCCCATCAAAATCTACTTTAACTGATGACAAATCTTCGTTTAACTTTAAATCTCGCCTATGCATTAAACATATAAAATTTCTAGTGGTTAGATAATTAATCTCAATTTCTTTAATTGCTAAATCAAGAGTTCTTTGGTCTTTTGCTGCTTTTCTTACTCTCTCAACTGCTTTTTGTTTTTCTATTTCTAAAGTTTGAAGATATTTTTCTAACATAAAAATTCGCGATTTCCGAGATTAATAAATATTGTGGAATGCCATTTTTATATTTCCCCCTTCAAATATCTCTTTCTTTTTTCTTCTGGAAATTTCTCAATAGCATATCTGAGCATTGTTCTGGGCATATTTTTGTATCTTGTTGATAAAAAAAGCTCTAAAACAGGCATATTTTTCTTTCCGACTTCCCTGAGCATCCATCCGACAGCTTTGTGGATTAAATCATGTTCATCATTCATCAGGGAATCTGCAATAAAAAGACTTTCTCCAAAATTTCTTTGTTTTATAAATGCAAAAGTTGCAAGAATTGCAATTCTTTTTTCCCACAAGTTTTCTGATTTGTTTTTCAAATAAAATTCAAATATTTCTGCCTGCTTGTGCTTGTCTTTTTTTGCTTTTTTGTATTTTTCAACAAGCATGATAAGGGCAATTAACCTGTACTCGTGAATTTTGTCATTCAGCAATTCCTGAATATCTTTTAGCGACAGCTTAGAATAATACTTTTTTGCAATAGCTCTTATTTGGGGATTACTGATGCCGAGAAAAACATCGCCCTCTCCATACTGCCCTTTTCCTGTCTTAAAATATCTTTTTGATTTTTCAGCTCTTTCAGGATTAGAGAAGTTTCTTAAATCTAATTTTAACTCATTCAAACTCATGTTAATCATAAATTACAGAATGTTATAAATTTAATTCTAAATATTTTTCTTACTTCTCTAGAGACATCCTTCTTGGTTGAGTCTTTTGTTGCTTTGGATATTTTGTTTGATGTTTTGTCTGTTTTGCACTTGCTTTTTCCATTTTCTGCCCCGCTTCAATAACAGATGCTTGTTTTTCTTTTTCCAGCTTCTTCTCTTCAGCTTTTTCTTCCTTTGCTTCTTCTGAAACGTCCTGCTTTTCAGCTTCTTTTTTCTTAGGTGTTTCAGCAGCGCCTTTCTTCTCCCTTCTTTCCAGCTTTTCTTTCTTGAATTTAAGTTTTTGAGGAAGCTCGGCAAGCTCCGCCCTTATAAAATCTCCGTCGACAAAAGCTTTTATTTTTACCTTTGAAGGAGGATTTTTTATTCCCCTTGTCCAGATAAATTCGTTGAGATATTTATCCAACTTTACTTTGTTAACATCTCTTTCATAGAATTTCATGTGCTTAACTAAAAATATTTTTATCGCTCTTATTGACTTTGGAACTCTTTTGTAGCTTGCTGTTTTTTTGAACACTCTTCTTAGTGGGATTATAAATTCTTTTTCTACGCGCTTTTCTTCTTTCTTCTCTGTTTTTTCAGCAGAAGCCTTTGGCTTTTCTTCTAACTCGACCACACTTGGGCGAGTTTGTTTTTCTTCTGTTTTTTTAATTTCTTTAACTTCTTCTGTTTCTTTTTTTTCGGGTTTGATATTTTCTGCTGTCATTTTTTATTTTTATCCAAAATGGGATTTTCTTTGTTTTCTTGGTTTAACATGCAGTTTTGTTCTTCTCCATGACCTTCTGTATCTAGTCATTGCAGAAGGATGGACTCTTTTGCCTTTTCCGTGTTTTTTAAGGACAGCCCATACAGGTGCCCACTTTGTCTGCCTTGCCCTCATCGCAAGAGTTGCTTTTTTTTCAGGATTTTTTATTCCCATTTTAATCTATGCTCTCCAGGAATTTTTTCCCTTTCTCAGTAAGCTGCCTTCCCGGCTTTCTTTCTCTTACTCCTTTAATTTTCTTTGCTATCTCTGTAAACCCTGCCTTATCTGCCTGCTGCAGAATTGTTCTGATTATTTTTCCGCCGGCTCTTCTGAATCTTTCCGGCTTCATGCCCCTATTTTTTTTGCTTCCGTATTTTGTCCTTAATCTGTTAACACCGAGGATTTTGTTTTTGTAAACCTGCCTTAAAATGCTTGCAGCTCTTTTATACCAGAAATCAACATCATCAATAGGCCTTTCTTTTGATGGACTGGATTTTACATATTCAACCCATTCGGGAGCCTTGAATTCCGGAATTTTTTTTAAAGCTTCTGCTAATTTCAGATTATAGCTCTGAGATTCCAGTTCATAAACAGGATTTTTTTCCATTTTTATTTGACCACATCTTGCGATGTTAGAACCTTTAAGGTTTAGTCTAAATTACTCGTTTTTGCACATTTATAAAACTATCTGGTTATTGCCTGACTTTTCTTCTCCACTTTTTCAGAAATATAGTGAACCCGATTGTTTTGGCAGTATAATTTTTCCCGAGTTTTTCAAGGATTTCGTCGCTGTATTTTTTAACAGCTTCTTTGCTGTGCCCCGCGCTTTTCAGGACAGAAACCTTGATATTTTCATGATTTTTGAAATGATCATTTAATGTTAAAATAAAATTCTCTGTTATTCCGTTTTTCCCAATTTGGACATAACTAAAGCTTGCCATTTTGTTCTTTTAAATTCCTAGTTATTATTTCTAATGCAGATTCAACTCCCCTATATTCTACAAATGGAATGCCTCTTAAAAACAATTCCTTTCTCACTAAATCATCAATTTCTTTTTGAAATAAGGGGTTTACTGACCTTACTCCATCATCAGTTAAACCTTTTTTTGGAATAGGAATTAAAAAAAGAGGGTTATATGTTCTAGAATGACTAGTTACAAATTCATCTATAATTGGTTGTTTTCCAAATCTTCGAATTAGATACATATAATTATCAAAAACACTTCTGTCGAACACCCCTACTTGAATTCCTGGAATTGCACTAGCGCCTATTTCATTTGCAATTTGTTTATGAAAAATCCAGGTCTGAGCTTCAAGTGTTGTTTTTTCATTTAAAGGAAGTCCTATTCTATTTGCTTCTCTTGCTACTTCTTCAAAATATTCTGCATTAATATTATTTCTTCTTAATGCTCCAACAAGAACATGGCATTCTGTTGATTTATACGTGCCATGAGTTCCTATTAGCGCGACTTTTATCATTGTTAAATTTTTAGAATATCTTCCTTTTTAACTATTATTGTTTTGGATTTTTTTACATTCCATGTTCCTGGCTTCAGAAGTTTTGATTTTGAAATATCTTTTCCTGTAAAAACATTAACTGCCACGTCTGTCTTGTTATCTCGCCAATCCTGGCTGTATTTAGCAACTAGCGCCCCACTCATGTAAACATCCTCCTTTGAGGGATTAAAATTATCAATAACACAAAAAGGGCTTCCCGGTTTAGCAGTATGCAAAATTAAATTTGTTTTTCCCTTAAATTTCTTCATTAACTCGTCATTGCTCTCTTCATCTTTGCCCAAAATTATTTTTGTTCCTGATTCTAGGATTTTTTCACGAAATTTCATTTTCTATTCAGATAAGAGTTTACGATTTTTAAAGATTTTTTCTGGTTAGCCCATTTCAGCATTTTCAATGCTGTTTTGAAATCAGCCCATTTATGGC
>JAPLXX010000010.1 GCA_026395855.1 Candidatus Pacearchaeota archaeon
CAGGATGGCTTTCAATTAATTCTGCAACAGGATTAATTTCAGGAACAGCCCCAAGCGTTACAGCAGATGAAAATTATGCTGTGATAGTTAGTGTCTCTGATTCAACAGATTCTGCAATTCAAATATTTACTTTAGTTGTAAGAGAAACAGGTGTGATTATTCCAGACACAACTCCACCAGTAATTAATATAATCTCTCCTATAAATTTGGCAAATTACACAAGCCATATTATTTCAATAAATTATACAGCTACAGACGCAAATTTAGCAACCTGCTGGTATAGCCTTGATAATGGAGTCACAAACATAAATGTTGCATGCAATTCCCTTATCACAGGAATAACGTCTGTTGAAGGATCAAATACTTGGACAATTTATGCAAATGACACATCAGGTAACATAGCAAGCCAGACAGTTACATTCACAGTTGATTTGCCAGGCGGAAATACAATCCCTGTAATAACATCAACCCCAATTACATCTGTAAATGAAAAAGCACATTACTCTTATCATGTTACAGCTACAGACGCTGACGGAAATGCTTTGACATATTCATTGGTCTCTGCACCTAACTGGCTTTCAATAAATTCTGCAACAGGATTAATAACAGGAACAGCCCCCTCTGTAAGTTCTGATACAACTTATGCAATAACTGTCGCTGTTTTTGATGGAACAGCAAGTGTAACCCAATCTTATGTATTAAGGGTGTACAATGTTTCTGGAGGAAATAACAAAGGAAATGGCGCAGGCGGAGAAACATCTGCCTCTGATTTGGAATTTGAAGAACAGCAATATCTTGATCAATTTGGTCCAAGAGCAGCTATTTCAGCAGAAGATGAAACAGCAAGCACAGGAAATATTCTTAAAAGCAAAAGCTGGCTTTTAATCAGCCTTGTTGTTTTAGGAATTATTTTAATAATCGCTTTGATAATTTTCTTAATCAGTTTGCTTGGATAAAATGGGAATAACAAAAGTTTTAAAAAATTCCTGGAAATATCTTCCAATAGGTTCTGTTATTGATTTTATAAATAATTCTAAATTTTATGAACCAAAATCTGGAAAAGACGTATTTGCTTGTGCTGCAAAAACCTTTGCACATATTGCTTATACTGCGAGTCCTTTTATCTTCTTATTAGCTGCTTCTCAATTTGGAACACCAAATCCAATAAAGTGGTCTGAAATAGCCAAAGAAAGAAGAGAATATGCTACAGCATTACAAAATGCGAGTGCTTGTGTAAATCGTGACGGCATACCAGGTCTTAGTTATGCTGAGTTGACTAACTTATATGAAACAGCAGGAATTCATTTTGATCCTTTAAGAATGAACTACAGGATAATTTTACAGGGAAAAGTAGCAATAGCAGAACCAATGAATCAAGATGGTTGGGTTGTTCCCAAACCAACACAATCCCAGTTAGAAGCTGTTGCAAGAAGCTGTCCTGCTCCCAGAAGCGAATTAGAGAGATAAAAAATGGCAAAATCAAAGATTGACTGGAATACAGTTAGAGAATTGTTCGAAGGAGTAAGA
>JAPLXX010000049.1 GCA_026395855.1 Candidatus Pacearchaeota archaeon
ATATATCTCTGAAAAACATAATACTGGGTGTTCCATATCTCGCTCATTTCTGCAAGATTTTTCATTCTTTTTGCCTTGAAAATTGCATAAAGAAAATTTATAATAGCAAGAACAATCACAAAATATCTCCATATGCACAGCACTATTCCAGATACTATTCCGACAGGGATTCTCATCCATGCTTCCTTTCTTTCTTTTTTCATTTTATTTATATAGTCTTTACCTATATGAAGTTTGCCGTTTTCTTCTTGCTTTATATCGGCTACACTTAGACGATATCGCGGTTTACCTGTATGATGTCTGTCTCTTTCTTCTAGCCTTACTGTCTCCTGGCTTGTAAGCTTCTTTTCTTCTTACATCTGCTACAAGGAGATTTCTGTCATAATCTAAAAAAGCTTTTTCAACATCTTTATTTCCTGTAAATTTGACTATCGCTCTTGAGATTGCTATTCTTGAAGCTTCTATCTGCCCTTTTTCTCCTCCGCCCCGTGCATTTACAGATATATCAAAGTTTATTTTTCCTAAAATATTCTTTGCTATTCTTATTGGCTCTTCTATCTTAAGCCTGTCAAAAAACTGAAGAGTTTCATATGGTTTTTTATTCAGCGTTATTTTTCCTATCCCCTCAACTGTAACAGCTCTTGCCACAGCCCTTTTTCTTTTTCCGGATGTTATTATTCTTGTAGTCATCTTATTTTCTTATTTCTGCAACAGTTATCGATTTAGTATTTTTTTCCCTTGTCATGTCAATTTTTTTTGCATCTTTGAATTCTTCAGGAATTCCTTCATAGCATTTTATTCTTCTGAATGCATCTTTTCCTCTTCCAGAGCGGTGGAAAAGCATGCCTCTTATAGCTCTTTTTACTATAAGATGCGCAAGCCTTGAATGCTTTGGTCCTTTTTGCCCGCTTCCTATTTTTTCTCTTTTAATCCTGAATTTTTCAAGTATATCCTGTCTGCTTCCTGTTATAATAACTTTTTCGCAGTTCAAAATTGCAATTTCTTCTCCAAGAAGAGCTTGTTTTGCAGAATAGCTTGCAAGCCTTCCCAAAACAGCATTTGTTCCGTCGATTATTTTTGTCATTTTATTTTCCTATTATTTTCAATCCTTTTGCTTCAGGGTTTTTTTTAATTTCGTCAAGGATATTTACAGTCAGGCATTTTGTTTTTAATAGTTTTTCCCTTGCTTTATCTGAAAAATTAAAAGCTATGACAGCTATTTTTTTGCTTAGCTCCCCCTGAGACAGAATTTTTCCAGGAATAACAATTGAATCCCCTTCTTTTGCTATTTTTTCTATTTCATTGAGATTCAGCGCAATTGCATTTCTTCTCGGACTGGAAAGAGCTCCTGCAATTTCAAGCCAGAATTTTGAGCCTGTTTTTTTTGCCAGCCTGATTGTCTCAACTAATTGCGGATTGCTTTTCTTCTGAGATTGCTGCTCTATTTTTGTTTTTGATTTAACCATTTTATATTAAACAGAACTATTAAGTCCTGCTTTAAGCGCGTCAGCGATTATGACGGAATTTTTAATTCCAGCCTCGCAGTAACTCGCAGGTAAAAAAAGAAGTTTTGGGGCGTTTATAAAACTTCCCTTATTTCTGCAAATCCCTTTTCTCGGATAATATTAAGAACTTTTTCTAATTCTTTTTTAATATCTGTTCCTTCTAAAATAAAAGCAGAAGCTCCCTTATGTCCTCCTCCACCAAGAGCTGAGGAATAAATGGTTGTATCGAGCTTTTTGCTTCTCAAAGAACCTTTTATTTTTCCATCTATTTCACTTAAGGTGAAAACTAAATCCAAATTTTTTATGTCTTGCATGCAAAGAATTCCCAACCGTATATCTGATGGTTCAAGATTATATTTTTCATATTCTTTTCTTGTTGCCCAGCTGTAAGCAACAACCTTTCCATTTACTTCTTCTTTATTCATATTTGTTAATAAAATTCCCCAGAGCTTTTTTAATTTCCAAGGATTATTATTTTTTATAGGATTGACAAACTCTTTTTGAAAATCTATCTTTCCATTTTTTATAAGAAAAGCCATTTTTTCCAGGGAATCTACAGGATTTCCATATTCTCCAAAATCGGTGTCAGTACAAATTCCCAGCAGCAATCAGTACAAATTCCCAGCAGCAATCTTTTGCAAATCTCTTTATCAAAATCCACCTTAGCCTTTTTGAACAGATTAAATATTACAGAACAACAGGAAGAAGAGTCTTTATCGACATAGTTTAATTTACCAAAATACCCATTGGTGTCGTGATGGTCGATATTAATGGTAACAAGACCTTTAGGAAACTCTTTATTTCTTATTTTTTCAGGATATTCTTTAAGAGTTCCGTAATCTAAAAAAATTAAAGCATCAAAATCTTTTAGGTCATAATCATCAAAGTTTTTTCCAAAATTAACTTCTTTTGTAAATCTAAAGTCCATTAAATTTTCACTTATTTCATCATTACTAATTAAAGTTACCTTTTTCCCTTCTTTTTCAAGAGCATATTTTAATGCAGTGCAGGAGCCAAGACTATCTCCATCTGGTTTTGGATGAAGGCTCATAAGTATCTTTTTTGATTTTTCCAGTTTATCCCAAATTTCTTCAAATGTATTGTTTTTCATTTTCTTTTCATGCGGGAAGAAGGATTCGGACCTTCGCAGGCACTAAGCCACATGGTCCTTAGCCATGCCCGTTTGACCACTCCGGCATTCCCGCAGATAGTATCTAATTTTACTAAGAATTCTTATTTTAAAATATATTGCTATAATGCTTTGTCAATTGCTTTTTCAACAGAAGCCAGGTCTTTTTTAAGAACATCAATAGCTTCTTTGAACATGTCTTTTGCGTCAAGCTGGCCGAAGGATTCAATAGTGATTACCAGTTCATTTTTTTTGGTTATTTCTGCCTTCTTTTTTTTCTTGATGCATATTCCCTCACAGACATCTGTCATTTCTCTTTTTTTATCATCTATAATAACTATTTTGCCTGCTTTTTCCTTTATTTCAGCACCTGGAAAAATTTTTTTTACTTCGTCAAGAAATTCCCTGTCCATTGTAATTTCAGTAGCATCTCTGTAAAACATAATTCCCGGAGAAAACTTTGCATGCTCTACGCCTTTTCCAAGCTTAACAGTTGCTGTGAATTCAAGTTCCTGCCCTTTGTCAAGCATTGTTATGGGAATAGTTTTGTAAACAACTTCTGGATGACCTTTTATATCGCTTGAATAAACAAATCCATCCCTTTTGACATTTAATTTAAGCTTTCCTTTTTCAGCAGACTTATCCATTTTAAGAGGAATCAGGCCGACTCTGTGCGCAATTGTTTCATCATACAAAGGAGAATCATTTCTTGATATTTCAAGCTCATCAACAGCAATTATTGGAATCTGCCCGATATATCTTCTTATTGCATTTGCAATGCTTTCGTCAATTTCTGCAGCGAAAACAAGCTGGTCTTTTGTTTTTTCTATGAGTTTCATTTTATCTTGGTTTTGGAGTCATTAATTTTAGTATGAAAAACACCTGTTCATTAGGTTATTATGGCTTTTTAACCTTAACATTATTTTTATCAGCATTTTTATCTTATTTAAATCTTTTTACGGTCTTCTTCCCCCCAATCGACCACGCCTGGGCGATTTTAATCTTAGGGCCTCCTTCCCCTTCTTCCGCCTTTTTTCTTAGGTCCGCCCCTTGGGAACCTTGTTGTATCAAGTATGTTCAGAATCTTAAATCCCTCACGGGAAAGGCTTTTTATTATTGCATTCGCACCAGGTCCTGGCGCAGGGTTTCTTGTCTTTGCCCTTATTCTGAAATATAAATTTCCGACCCCGATTTCCTTAAGCTGTTCAGATACTCTTTTCGCAATAAACATGGCAATAGTTGGATTCGCCTTTAATCTTCCGTGTTTAGTAACCATCCCGCCTGTTACTTTTGAAAGAGTTTTTCCCGACATATCTGTAACATGAACAATCGTGTTATTGAAAGAAGTGTAAATATTGACAACAGCTTCTGCTTTCTTCTTTTCTTTTTTCTTATCTTCTTTTTCTTCTTCAGAGTCTTCTGAATCATCTGTTTTTTCTTCAGCTTTTTTCAGCTCTTCTGTAACTATTAGTTTTTTCTCTGGCTCTTCTGTCTTTTCTGTTTCTTCTATTCTTTGTATTTCTTTTTTACTCATTTTCTTTTGCTGTGCTGATTATTTTTTTTGCTTTTTTCGCTGTAATTTTTTCCTCAAATTCAACAGGAACAATATACGAGGGGCTGTCAATAACTTTCTCGTTTACTAAAATCTTTTTATGAACAATCATCTGCCTTGCCTGCTTAGGGCTTCGCGCAATCTTTTTTCTGAAGACAATTGTCTGAAGCCTTCTATTCAGATAATCTTTCTTGTCAAGTGAAAGCACATCTGATATTGAATTAACTTTAAGTCCTGTTTTCTTCAGCCTTTCAAAAAGAGCTTTTTGCTCTTCAGGACTGGATGAAATAAGTTTTTTAGCTTTTTCCCTTATAGATCTTAACTGCGAATCAGCTTTCCATATTTCTATTTTGTTTTTTAGGCCATATTCTTCTTTTATTTCAGCTTCTTCCTCTATCCTTGCTTTCTCAAACGGCCTTTTTGGCCTTGAATATTGCTTATGTTTTCTTTTCATTTGATATTTTCCTTTCCATAGCGAATGATTGAAAATTTCCTATTTATTTTCATTTAAATTGCTCCCGTGGTCTTTCATCTTTTTTCTCTTTCTTCTTGCTTCTTATTCCTGCTCCCTTTGTTTTATTCTTTCTGAAATGCCCTTTTGTTCTTTGCCCTCTTGTTGGAAGTCCTGCAGCATGCCTTATTCCCCTGTAACTTTTTATTTTCTTTAGCCTTTTTATATCAAATTCTTTCTGAAGCTCTAAATCTGTTCCAGAGATATGCCTGTTTTCCCCTGTTTCAAAATCTTTTCTTCTGTTCAGGAGATAGCTTGGAACCTTTGGATTTTTTATAAATTCTGAAATTTTTTTAATTTCTTCAGGGCTTAAAGAGCCTATTTTTCTTTTTTTATCCAGATTTAATGTTCTGCAGACAGCATTTGCAATTCCCCATGAAACTCCTTTTATCTTTGTAAGTCCTGCATAAACAGCCATTTTGCCTTCTATATCTTCAGACAGTATTCTTACAAGCCTTTCTTCATATTTTTCCGGTGCAGCTGCTTTTTCAGCAGGCTTTTCTGCAACTCTTGGTTTTTGTGTTTTTTCCATTTTAATAAACAAACAAATTGTATCTTTCAAATTCAGTCAATTCCTGCAAAATCCTTTTTTCCACAGCTTTTTCAGGATCAGGAAGATTCTGGATTCTTTTTTTCATGTCCTCAAAGCTTTCAAAAGGCTTATCCTTTCTCTGAATCAGGATTTCCTGCGTATGCTTTTTTCCAAATCCAGGAAGAAGCTCTATCTGGTGAATTCTTTTGTTAATAGCTTCTGATTTGTTGAAAAAATCAACGAACTTCTGCTTTTTTTCCTTGACTATTTTTTGCACAACTTCCTGCAGCTGATTTTTTGCAGACTCCGTGAGTTTTTCCCTTGAAAGCCTTCCAAGGATGTAATATACCTTGTCTCGTTTTCCCTCGCCGATGTAAACTTTTTCTCCTATTTCAAGGCTAATGCCTCTTCTGGGAACTAATTCCAAAAGAGTCATATTGACTTCTCCTATAGCCTGAGCTATTGGCATCATTTTTCTCTCCAAAGGATATCCGTTTGGGAGGTATTCTAAGACTATTGCATATTCTTCTTTTTCCATTGTATTTATCTGAATTCATCGACGATATCAAGGATTTTTTTAGCCTCATCCTCATCTAAGCTCACATCTGTGAATATTTTATTTAGACTTTCTGAATCTTCAGGAAGCATATCAATTACTTTTGAAATATATTCCTGCTTCAGCTTTAAAAGACCAAGAGATAATAGTTTTTCCCTTAATTTTTTTGCCTCTTCAGGCTTTAATTTGACAAATTTTTTCACGAATTTTTTCACTTCTGCTTCGCTGTCTTTTTCATCTTCAATATATTCCAAAGATTCTGTCATGCTTAGTGGTTCTCTGTACCTTATCATTTTAGTTTTTTATCTTTTTTAGATGGATTGGCTCTATTATAAACTTTTTTTCCTTGTCATATTCTTTAATTTTTATTACATAAGATCTTCCGCGCTTTTCAGCAACAACGCCTGTTCTTCCCTGCAGCCTGTCTGGAAAGCTGGAACTGACAGACTTTTCTTGTATAACGGCTACAGAATCCCCTTCTTTAAGGCTCTGAAAGTATCTACTAAGTGAGATTTTTCCTCGGGTTTTAATCTGTTTTCTTCCTGTCATAAATTACTCAGAAATTTTCTCTTTAAAAACCTATCTCTAAGAAAAATTACTTAAACTTCTTCTTGTTAAAATCCTGAAGTCCGATAGTGTTTGTGGAAACTAAATCATCTTTTTCTCTGGCTTCTTCCATATTTTTTACAATGGTTTTGAACATCTTCTGCCCCCAAACTCCTACTCCGCACCTTTCACAGAAATCAATTACACTATTATCATTTATTTCATTTTTGCAGTAGATGCATTTTTTTGTCATATTCTCTTTTTGAATTTTTTAAATTCGGAAGCGCAGGAAACTTTTGGTTTCCTCTTTTTTATTGCGTCTTTTCTAAAAAGAAAAAGGTAGTTTTTAAAGTTTCTTGTGCTGATTTAAGATTATTCATATCTCAGTGCATCAGCAGGCTTTAATTTTGCAGCCTGCATTGCAGGAAGAACACCTGAAGCAGCACCTACTATGAATGAAAAAAACAGCGCTCCTAAAATTAATGGAAGCCCGAAAACAGCCTGCAAATAAGTTGTTCCGAGCTGGGCTGTTGCAATATATTCAACACTTTTTCCTATGCCAACACCAAGCAGAATTCCTATAGCTCCTCCGACCAATCCAAGAAGCCCTGATTCTATTAAAAAGATAAGAAATATATCTTGATTTTTTGCTCCGACAGCTTTCATGATTCCTATTTCCCTTGTTCTTTCAAGAACAGAGGTATACATAGTGTTCATTATTCCGATACCACCGACGATAAGGGAAATCCCCGCAATTCCCACAAAAACAGCCTGAACAACCGCAAAAATATTTGTGAAAGTTTCCAAAAGCTGGGAAAAAGACTGAACAAAAAATGTTTCCTGCCCTTCTTTTTGGTCTTTTTCTTTTCTCAGAGCTTTTTCTATATCTGCAGCAACTTCGTCAGGATTAAATCCTTTTTCTGTTTTAGCGACAATAGTTCCTTCGTCATTTCCGGTATTAAATAAGCCTTGGAAAGTTTCTTTCTCCATCCAGACAGAATTATCATCTCCTGAATTTCCCTGTTTTTTTAAAACGCCGACAATTTCAAATTCTTTTCCTTTTATTTCTATCTTGCTTCCAAGCCTTAGCTTTTTATCCCACAAACTTCCAAAAACATGATTGTAGCCAACGACAACTTTGGATTTGTCAGTATCTTTTATTTGTCTTCCTTCTATAGGCTGTAAAGAATCTATATTTCCGAATATTTCCAGGTATTTTTCATTTACTCCGGATATCATCACTATTTCCTGCTCTTTGTCATTCACAACAATGCCTGTTCTTGTCAGCGCACCTTCTGCATCTTCAACTCCATTGACTTTTTTTACAACTTCTAAATCATTTTTATTAAGAATTAATTCTTGTTCTGTAACAGAACCAGGTGCTGCAAAAACTTTTGGCGAGATAAGTATTTTATCTCCGCCGACCTGCTGAAACTGGTCATCAATAAACCCCTGCAATCCCTGCCCAAGAGATATGAGAGAAACAACAGCAGCTATGCCTATGAAAATTCCAAGAATAGTAAGCCAGCTTCTCAGTCCTCTGTGCCTAAGGTTTCCGAATGCGAGAAAGAAATAATCTTTTAACATAGGAGTTACCTCCTATCTGCTAATTTCTGTTTTCTTCTTTTCTTTATTTTTCTCCAGATATACCAAATAACTAACAGAACAAGAATAACCAAAACATAAGTTCCGGTGTTGCTTTTGGTTATCAATCCAAGATTAAGAGCCTGCTCTTTTGTGTAAACTTTCACAGGAAGGTTTACTGTTTTTGTCTGGTCATTGTTATCAAAATCTTTGTATGAAATTTTTGCAGAAAGCACAGGGCTTTGGCTGTTGTAAATTACATCAAATGTTGCAGTATCTGAATCATCTGCACTGATTGTTCCTACAAAAACCTTGTCAGATGAAAGCAGAGTAAATCCCTGGGGAAAAATCTGAACAGTTATTGATTTTATTTCTCCAAGTCCTAAATTTACTATATTAAGGGAAAGTTGCCCTTCTTTTCCGAGAATAGCTGTTTCTCTTGTCTCTGCTGAGAAATCAAGGTCTGTTTTTGCAGAAACTCTTATTCCGAAATTTCCTGTCTTTGTGAGATTTATTGTGTTGTTGCCAGCATCAGCATATTTGATTGTGTAAGGAATGCTATAATCTCCTGGTTTTATGTCTGTAGACGGCTTAAGTGTAAATGTAACAGAATCGTCGTCATCTTCGTCAATATCATCAATATCTTTCTGTGAGCTTCCTATAGCTGTGAAAGGAAGATTGTCCAGGACAAGACTGGCTGAAATATCTTCAATATCAAAATTCTCATTGTTTTCTATATTAAGAGAGACTTTGCCTTCTTCTCCGGGATATAGTGTGACATAATCTGCATTAACCAATAGTGCAGATGCAAAAGAAATCATTCCAAATATGTAAATTAATAATATGGCTAATCCAATAATTATCTTTGATGTTTTTTTCATTTTGCTTAAAATCTCCTAAGATTTATTCCTTATAAACTTTTCCCTTGTAACCATTAAAAAGTTAAGACTTCTTTATAATTTTCCAGCTTCTGCCGGATTTTTTTGTAACTTTTTCTATTTTTCCGTCTTTCAGCCAGTAAATTGTCTTAGCGTATCTTTCTGCAATCTCTGGTGCATGTGTGACAATGATTATTGTTTTTCCCTCAGAATTCAGCTTTGTAAGAAAATCCATTATTTTTATTTCTGTCTTGCTGTCAAGATTTCCCGTCGGCTCATCTGCAAGTATAACTTCTGGATCATTTGAAAGTGAGCGTGCTATAGCAACCCTTTGCTGCTGTCCTCCTGAAAGCTGATTTGGATAATGATCCATCCTGTCTGTCAAGTCAACAAGATGCAAAAGAGATTCTGCTCTTTCTTCTCTCTGTTCCCTGCTCATTCCCTGAAAAAGCATTGGAAGCATGACATTTTCCTTTGCTGTTAAGTTATGAATAAGATTAAACTGCTGGAAAATAAATCCTATCTTTTTGCCCCTTATCTGCGCAAGCTCTGATTCTTCAAGATGTTCTATATCCTGCCCGTCAAGAAAAATTTCTCCGTGAGTTGCCAGATCCAGGCTTCCTGTAAGATTCATGCCCGTGCTTTTTCCAGAGCCAGACGGTCCCATTATTGCAACAAAATCCCCTTTCTCTATTTTTATATCAATGCCATCAACAGCTTTGACTACATTATCGCCCATGTAGTAATATTTGGAGACTTTTCTTAGCTCAATGATATTCGTTTTTTCCATATGCCTGCTCAGAGCCAGCGCTTTAAGAACTTTTCTATAGGAAGTTTTAAAAATAACATTTAAGAGTTAATTATATGATAATTCCTATTCGATGCTTTAGCTGCGGAAAACCAATAAGCCACCTGTGGGAAGAATTTAAGAAACGGGTTGCTAATGGAGAAAAGTCGAAAAAAGTCCTCGATGAATTAGGCTTGGAAAGATTCTGCTGCAGATCAATGTTTCTTGGCCAGGAAGATTACATAGAGCTTGTCGCAAAATTCAAGAAAGCGTGAATAATTTAGATTATAATCTTATTTCTTTATCTAGCCATTCAATTTTCTTTCCTTGCTTTCTTTGCCAGAATATATCTTCCCAAATATAATGGACTGCTAAAACAGCCCACTTTTCCCAATTTTTGTTTACATATTCTATTATTTTTTCTGTTGGAACTAATTTTTTATTGAAGAGCAAATGAGATAAAATTTTTTGCTGCCAAGATGCAACATGCTCAAATAGATTATAATGATGCAAGGATTCCTGTAACAAAATACGGGCTGTTTCAGGGCCAACGCCGTATAGTTTTAGCAACTTTTCTTTTGCTTTGTCTACTTGAAGTTTTCTGAGTTCAAATTCATCAATTTTCTCTTCAACAAATGTTTTTGATAATTTAATGAATAATTTTGCTCTATAACCCACCTTTAAACTTCTTAATTCATCTTCAGGAACGTTAATCATGTCTTTTGGGTTCCAAAAAGAATACACCTCTTTGTTATCAAATTTAACTTTTGTTCCATATTTTTCCAGCATCACATTGGTCATCTGTACTGTTCTTTTAACAACAGTATTTTGTAGAAATATTCCTATCATAAGAAGTTCATATAAATTCTGTGCGCAACTACTATGCATTCCATACCATCTTTTTAAAAAAGGGGAGAGTATTTTATCTTCTTTAAATTTTTCAAAAAATTCTGAAATATCTCTTTTAAATTCAAATCTATAATTCAATTCTTCTATAATTTTTTCTATCTCTCCCGAAGGTAGTTTATATTTAGAGAAAATCGCTAGTTTAATCTTCGGCTTTTTAATAGAGCCAATGTTTTCCATTTTAATGCCATAAATTTTATTATTTATATTAAGAACAAACCAATATTTCCCCTTTTCATAACTTTTTGTATAATCTGGGTAATAAGATGGCTTGAAAACAGTGGCGTCGAAATTATAAGGACTTTTTGGAGTTATTTCAATTAGTTTCCTTTCATTTAATTCTTTCATAAAAATATAAAGAAGGATTATATTATAAATTAACTGAAAAATATGAGAGACAGCACCATTGCTTCGCGTCTGTTCGGACACTAGCACAAACGGCGTAGGAAGCTTAACTTCTGTGTTCGGAATGGGAACAGGTGTTTCCAACCTACTATGGCCGTCTCCGAAAAATCAAGATATAGAGGTTTTATAAACCTTTTTATATACGGAAGAAGTGTAAATTTCATGCTTTGTACGCGGATGTGCCGGAGCGGTCAAACGGGACAGACTCAAAATCTGTTGGCTTAGTGCCTACAAAGGTTCGAATCCTTTCATCCGCATGACGCGAGCTATGCTCGCGGAAATCCTATGACGTGAATTTCCTGTTCACGGAAGTAATCGACGTGAGTTGTTCTCACGAAAATAATATTTGTTTTGGGCCCGGGTAGCTCAGCCTGGATAGAGCGAAAGGTTCCTAACCTTTAGGTCGCAGGTTCAAATCCTGTCTCGGGCGTTTGCTTATTTAAAAATCAAGCAATAAAGTACAGAATAATAACTGTGTAGAACAAAACAATCAGCTCATTTGTTAAAAGATATCTTCCTGAAATTTCATACCCTTCTTTCAACTTGAAGAACAGGTAAAGAATAATCACACACTGCATGAGAATTACATTAAAATAAATGAAAAAATTTGTGAAAAAGTATATTGCAGCTTCCTTTATGTAAGGAGTAATCATGGCTGTTATTATAAAGGTGATTATAAAGCCTATAAAGAAATCCCCCTTGCTTTTATTTTCATCCAATGTTTTCTTTGAAAAAATTGAAAATAAGCTTTTTTGGAATAAGTTGGAAAAAGCATAAGCAAGGCTCAATCCTACAAACCACGAAGAAGGTGTCTTAATAAATGTAAAAACAGATTCAAATACCTTGAAATTAGTTATTTCAACCAGGATAATCAGTCCCATTAAGAGAAATATAAACAGTTCAAGAAAAAAGAAGTTGATAAATTTTCTCATATTTTTTAAACTGTTTTTTGATTAATAAATACTTCGATTAAGACTGTTTTTCAAATCAAAAACCTTTAAAACAAGTCATTTTTTATACAGTTATCGCGCTGGTGGTTTAACGGTAGAATGTCAGCCTTCCAAGCTGAGGGCCCGGGTTCAACTCCCGGCCGGCGCATACGACGTGAGTTGCCCTCACGAAAGTCAAACGACGTGAACTTCCTGTTCGCGGAAATCAAAAATGGAAGAAAAATTAAAAACAGGCCTCACAAGATTTTACGACAGATATTACAAGCTGCTGCTCTTAATTCCAGCAATAATTCTTTTATTGTCTTTTATTTACATGGGGGTTTTCTATTCAAAAAACGGTGATTTTGTAAAAAAAGATATATCTCTGACAGGAGGAACTTCTGTTACAATTTATGAAAAAATTTCTATTGACAAAATTCAGTCAGATCTTTCAGGGAAATTAGAAGAAGTGGAAGTGAGGGAAATTTCTGATTTAATTACCAGGGAGCAGAAAGCAATTATAATTGAAACAAAATCAGATGCAGATACAACAAAAAAGGTGCTTGAAGAGTATTTAGGACACACCCTTACTGCAGAAAATAGCAGCTTTGAATTTACAGGCTCTTCATTGAGCAGTAGTTTCTTTAAACAGCTGGTAATTGCAGTAATTATCGCTTTTATTTTGATGACTCTAGTGGTATTTATTATTTTCAGGACATTTGTTCCGTCAATGGCAGTAGTCTTATCCGCATTTGCAGATATATTCATGACTCTGACAGCATTTAATCTTCTAGGATTAAAACTTTCAAGCGCGGGAATTGTTGCTTTTTTAATGCTTATAGGATATTCGGTTGATACAGATATTCTTTTGACAAACAGGGTTTTGAGAAGGCAGGGACATTCCATAGACAGAAAAATCTGGGAAGCTTTCAAGACAGGAATAACCATGACTCTTGTTTCCCTTGTTGCAGTAGCTGTTGCGTTTATAGTAGTTGGTTCTTTTTCAGGGGTTTTAACTCAAATATTCACAGTTATTTTAGTTGGTCTTGGTTTTGATATATTCAATACATGGGTGACTAATGCTTCCATAATTAAATGGTATGCCGTAAAGCTTGAAAAAAATGAAAATAAAGCTTAGTTTTCGAATCTGGCTTTTGATAATTCTTTTAGTATTATCTTTGTTATCAATCTATAGTTTCCCCCCTGCATTTCTTAAAAGTGGGATAAAAATTACAAGTGTCGAGGCAAATTCCACAGCATTTAATTACGGATTAAGGCAGGGACAGGTAATAAAATTTATAGATGGAATTCCAATCAAAGATATTCAGGATTTTTCTGCAGCAATGGAAGGAAAATTTCCCTCAAATGAAAGCAAAAAAATTATTTTTACAACAGAAGATTCTGAAATAATTTATTTTTCAAATGAAACACCGAATATCTTTGTATCTGATGTTCCAAAATCAAATATTAAACTTGGTCTGGATTTGATTGGCGGATCACGCGCATTAGTAAAAGCAGAGGGAGTTCAGCTCTCTAAATCAGCTGCAGCTGATTTAGTTTCAGTAACTTCAAATCGTTTGAATGAATTTGGGCTTACCGATTTGAAAGTAAGACAGGTTTCTGATTTAGAAGGAAATAATTTTATGCTTATTGAAATTGCAGGTGCAACGCCAAAAGACCTTGAAAATATGATTTCACAGCAGGGAAAATTTGAGGCAAAAATCGGAAATCAAACTGTTTTTATCGGAGGAAAAGATAAAGATATTGCTTCTGTTTGTCGGGGAGATCAAACTTGTTCCAGGGTTGAAAAACCACAGCAAATTCAGGATGGATATGTTTCAAAGTTTTCGTTTGAAATAACTCTTAGCGGAGAGGCTGCGAAAAGACATGCTGAAATAACAAAAAATCTTGGAGTAAACTCAACAACTCAGGGGAAATATTTGAATGAAACATTAGACCTTTATCTTGATGACAAACTAGTTGACAGCTTGCTTATAGGGGATAGCCTTAAAGGAAGAGTTACAACCCAGGTTTCTGTCTCTGGTTCTGGGACAGGCGAAACAGAAGAGGAAGCTATAAAATCTGCAGAGGAAAATATGCATAAACTTCAAACAATATTAATCACAGGAAGTCTTCCTTACAAACTTGAAATCATTAAACTTGACACAATTTCTCCTGTTCTTGGAGAAGAATTTATAAAAATTATACTAATTGCCGGGGCTTTAGCACTGATTGCTGCTTCATTGGTCGTTTTTATAAGATATCAAAAAATTAAATCATCACTTGCCCTTATCTTTACGAGCTTTTCAGAAGTCATAATAATTTTAGGAGTTGCTGCTCTCATAGAATGGAATTTGGATTTGCCAAGCATTGCTGGAATTCTTGCTACAATTGGTACCGGTTTTGACGACCAGATAGTTCTTCTCGATGAGGCTAATCATGAGAAATTTTTAAATCTGAAGCAAAGGCTAAAAAGGGCATTTGTAATTATCATCGGTGCTTACTTCACAGCAGCTGTTTCTATGATTCCATTAATGTGGGCAGGCGCTGGTTTGCTGAAAGGTTTTGCCTTTACAACATTAATAGGAATAACCGCAGGAGTATTCATAACAAGACCGGCATTTTCAGATATGATAAAAATAATGGAAGGAGAAGAATAAAACAGTAATCTTAAAAAATAAGTAATTCCCAAAGTATTATGAAAAAAAATAATTATCTTTACATCTTCTTGCACCCACCTAGATCAGGTGGAGAGAGCCTTTCCAAATTTTTTGAAAGAAATTTACCTGCAGACGAAACTATCAGAATTGACACTTCAAAATTATCTGATAACCCGAAAGAAAGAGAAAAGCTGAGATTTTTATCAGGTCATTCAGCCTATTTCGGCATTCATAAAAAAGTTTCAGGAAAAAAACCAAGATATCTGACAGTTATCCGGGACCCTGCAGAGTGGTTGGTGTCTTTGTATCACTCCCGAATGCAGGATTTTCCCGAAAATAAGAAACAATCTTTTGAAGAATGGTACTCTTTACAGAAAAAAAACAGTTTAATTATCTATTTTGATGAAGTTTTCAGAAGCACAGATGATAAAGTAGTCCTGCTTTATGCGATTAAACGCAGATTAAGAGAGAGAATCCTTGATAAACTAGATAAAACAAAAACCATACACACCTTTTTAAAAAAATTAAGGAGAAAGCAGGATTCTCCAGGAACGGAAAATGAACGATTCGAGAATGCAAAAAAACTTTTAGAAGAATGCTGGTTTATTTGCATTACAGAAACCTTAAAGAATGATATGAAAATTTTATTTAACTTAATTGGTATAAAGGCAGATTGGAAAGAATATGAAGTTTTATCTAATATCCCCCGAAAAATGTTTGTGCTTGATAAAAAAACAAGAGAGAAAATTTATAGGGAAAATTCCTTGGACCTCAAGCTGTACAAATATGCCTTAAAATTAAGTCAGGAGAAAAAGAAAAAATTGCAAGCTCAACTTAGATAGGCTCTCCCTTTTCCGGAATTATACAAATCTTTAACCTCATCAGAACTTAATGCTCTGTTCCAGATACCGACTTCGTCTATTCTATCCCTTGCTCCCTCGCTTCCCTTTTTTCCTCCGTCAAAGCCCTCCGCACCCTCTGCATTTGCGCCAATAACATAATTTTTATTATTAAATGGCAGGCCAGTGTTATGGATTGTGCTTGAATTGTATCTTCCGTCTATATACAGAGACATATTCTTGTTTGGATAGTCATAAACAGCAATTATATTGTGCCATTCTGTAACAGAAGGTTTTGATGTGCTAAAAACGCAATTTTCCTCAAGCGCTGTCAAACCCCAGGAAGTATAATTTTTCAAATCTTTTCCTAAAAAAATTCTCGATAATGTATTCAGAAACTGTTTCAGGGGCGTCCATCCTTTTTTGCTATTTTCAGAAACAGTTCTTATGCAAAAACCAACTTTTTCACTTGCCCATATTTCTATAGTTGTTCCCCCCCAGCGATCTCTTTTAGATAAGTATGTAACATCATCTTCTCCCTCTTTTTGGATAGCCCATAGAGAATAACTTGCACTTCCGTTTAAATCCAAATCACTTGTGTTAATATAATTGTCATGACCCCGGCTGTAGTTAATATTAATCGCATTGCCAATTTTTCCTTCAACTCCAAGAAGAGGATTTCCTACAATTGCTCCATCATGGCCATTTCCTGTGATATCTTTAATTGGTCCTGAAGTTTCATTCAAAGACCAGTAAGCAACATTATCCCATTTTATTGCACTTGCTATTCCCATTAAACTAATAAATAAAATAAAAAAGGCCAGTATTATACCAAACTCCTTCATAAAATAGATATATCTTGTTTGTTATTTAAACATTTTTGTCTGTTTTACAGATATCCGAGATCTTTAAGCCTCTCTTTTACATTCTTTTCTTCCTCTTCGTAATTCTCGCTGTTTTCTGAATCTTCAGAAAGAGTTTGTTCAAGGACATATAGAACATATTCTGTTATAGTATCAAAACCAGTTTCCTTTATTTTTTTGCTTAATTTGCCCGCTAGTTTATAGGGAATTTTTATCTGTATTGGTTTTTCTGCCATTCTTTTATATAGATAAGGGGTTTATAAGATTTTTTATACAATTCCGGATATTTTGTTTTTAATCCGTCTTTGTTCATTAATTTTTTTATATAATTTTATCCTTTCTTCCATCCTTTTTTTTAAAGATGCCAAAATTGTTCTTTTCTTTTCTGCTAGATTCTCCTTTTCCAGGGGGTCTTTTTTCAGATCATAAAGTTCAATAACTCCCCCATGGATTTTATTGCAATACTTGCAGAAAGCATCTTCTTCTGAACTGGCATCTATATATTTGTATTTTTCAGTCCTTATTGCTCTTTTTTTTGATTTATCCCCCTCCTCCATAAAAATAGAATCTCTTGTCTTTTGCTTTTTTCTTAATACGGGCAAAAGGCTTTTTCCGTCAAAATCCAAGGAATCATAGGGAATTCCAGCCATATCTAAGACAGTTGGAACAAAATCCTCATGTTGTACAAAGCTTTTTATCTTTTTCTTTTTTGGAAAACCTTTTCCGGAGATTATTAAAGGAATTCTCATGCAGGAATCATATAGTCCGTGATGATCAAAGTAAATTCCATGTTCATACAGGCTTTCTCCGTGATCTGAAAAAATAAAAAGGAGAGTATTTTTGAGTAAGTTTGTTTTTTTTAATTCATCAATTATTTTTCCTATTAAGCAGTCATCATATAATATAGCGCTGTCATATCTTGCAATTATATCTGCAATGCTGCTGTCTCTGCTGAAAGCCCCTTTCCAAAAATCAACCAGCATTGGGTTATAACCCCTGTCTTTTATCTCTTCAAAGAAATTCTTGCTTTTTTCTTCAGCCCTGAATTTTCCTGTAGCTTCTTTTGGATTGTAAGGGATATGTGTGTCGTTGTAATACACAAGCATGAAAAACTTCTCTTTTTTCTCTGCAGAATTCTTTATTATTTTAATTGCATCTTCTGTAGCTTCTTTGCCATTTGTTCTTCCATATCTTGCTTTTATTTCGTCTGAAATTTTTTTTGGAAAATGATGTGCAATTGTTCTTGAGAAATCCCTGAATTTTTGGTTTTTTTGGAGAGAGTTCCAAAACCCCCTGCCTTTCGATTCTGCAGATTCTCCGGCTGAATAAAAAAAGTCAAATCCTTTTTTCTGCCAGCCATAAATTTCTTTTAAGCAATAGGTTTTATATCCATTATCCTTGAGAATTTCACCAAGAAACTTGCCTCTTGCTTCCAAAAAAGACTTAATTTCCTCTTTATTCAGGATAAAATCTCTGGAATCTTTTAAGAGAATATGCCTGCCAGCTGTAATAGATACAAATACTTTTTCAGTCGCATTATTAGTGGAAAAGGCATTTTCAAATAAAACTCCGTTTTTAGCAAGAAAGTCTATGTTTGGGGAAGTTTCTCTCTTATATCCATAACAACCAAGGTTTTTGGGCCTCAGGGCATCAATAAGAATGAATATTACATTAGGGGAATCCTTGGTTTTCTTCATTTTAATAACGAAGAAAGTTTCTTTTTAAAGTTTATTAAACCAAATACTTTTTTGTTTATTATAAGGAAAAATTTAATAATCTCTTTAATTATTCATAATTATGAAAAAAACAAAAGGAAAGAACGATAATAAAGTAAAGTATGGAACTGTTTCCCTTCCAATACCCTTAATTGAAAGAATAAAAGATAAAATTAAAGGAACAGGCATGGGGTCTGTTTCAGCTTATGTAACTTTTGTATTAAGGCAGATTCTTGTATCTTCACCACCCTTTGAAGACTTAGATGAGAGCAAAGAAGAAAATGTTAGGAAAAATCTAAAAAAATTAGGTTATCTGTGATATCTACAGATTTATTAAATTCAATATCTTTTTGATATTTTCTTCAAGCTGTTTTTCGGTGTTATTTTTCAAAATCAGATCTGGATTTTTTGGGAATTCGTGACTCTGTTCTTTCCATCTATTTTTTTCAGGATTTTGGGAAGCATCTTTCTTGTGTCTAAAATCTAAAATATTATCATCAGTTTCTATAAGAATTTCATAATATTTTTTATTATTTTTTCGGTTATATTCATGAACATTGTGAAATAAGGCAACAGTGCTCATAACCACATTAATTCCCTGATTGGTCAATAATTCACACATTTTAGCATAACTCATAGACATCTTTCTCCTGCCCCCCGGTGTTTTTTCCGCCCAAATTCCCCACACATCCCTCATATTATCCCCATCTAAATGGACAGTATTTGAATGCCTCTCTTTAATTTTTTTATAGACTTCTTTTGCTATAGTAGTCTTTCCTGTAGCGGGAAGACCCGTTATCCATATCAATAGTCCTTTCCCTTCTTTCATATAAAAATCAAAATAGGCTTCTTTATAAATTTTACACCAGATTTATATATCGTTTATTGATTATTTTTCCATGAAAGAGATTATTGCTGCCGCAGTTATTAAAGACAGAAAAATTCTGCTTGTTGATAACAGGGGTTTCTGGGGCTTACCAGGAGGAACAAAGAAAGAGGGGGAATCAGATGAACAATGCTTAAAAAGGGAATTTGCAGAGGAATTCTCGGGAACTAAATTAAAAAATTTAAGGTATTATAAAAGTTTTGAGGGGATAAGTCCGCGAAATAAAGACATTATCACGGTCAAAATCTATTTTGCCGAAATATATGGCCTGTTAATTATGCCGGACGGCTCAGACGAGGACATTAAAACAATGGAGTGGGCAACAAACATTGAAGCATACAACATGGCGCCTGTAGCAAAAAAAATAATCTCTTCATTAAGAAAAGATTGTTATTTATAGGGTTTTAACAATCTTTAAATATTTCTAATTATTGTCTATTTTATGGCTGGGAAGATAAAGAAGTACAATATCATCTTAATTACAATTGACGGGGCGAGATATGAACGGATTAAAAATTTTAAAAATTTTCAGAGATTAGTCAATAAAAGCACATTATTCTCCCAGATGATTACTTATGCTCCCTATACTTTAGCCTCTCTGCACGCTATTTTTACAGGTTCATACGGCAGCAGAAACGGAGTAGACAGTTTTTATAGTTCCCCAAATTTTAGAAAAAAACTTTTTCCAACTCTTGCCAGCTATTTAAAAAGCAAAGGATATTATACAATTGCAGACAT
>JAPLXX010000011.1 GCA_026395855.1 Candidatus Pacearchaeota archaeon
CTGCATTATTAAAAGAAGGCAGCGGAATTTTTATGATAGCAACACCGACGGAAAAGACATGCCAGATTGTGAGGGAAATACTTAAGCGTGTCAAGCCAAAGCTTCCGTGCAGGACAAAGTTGATTTATGAAGTGAAAACAGCCTGAAAAATTTTAGGGCAAAAATGCCAAGCGAGAGAGCCTTTCTTTCTTAACTATGTAATAGTAACAAAATAGAAACATTTATAAATATCAAAACTATGGAGTTTTATGGAAAAAGAAGCATTATCATTTGAGAAATACCAATACGGTGCACTAGCTGGAAGACTTGCTTCTTTAGAAGATAGCGCAAGATTTGCTCCAAGCGCACTCGAAATTCTTGCTGGTTCAAAAGGATTAAATTTGGGCGAAGAAGCTCTCGGTTTTATTAAAGGGACACAAGCTTCTGAAGAAGGAATAAAAACAGCAATACAAACTTATGCTGGACAATTTGAAAAGAAAAGAGCTGAATACAAACCTGCTGAATTAGCAGAATGGTATGCTCCTGTTCTTAAGGGATTAGATGAAGCAGAGGTTACTAAAATTCTCGCCACACTAAATGAGCATGATGAAACAATCAATTCTATAAAAGAAGGTTATAACAGAGCAGATTATATACTTAAGGCTCCAAAAGGATTGTTCAACGAGGAACAATTAGCTAATGCTAAAAAAACAAAGGAAAAATATGAAAAAACTTTACTTGTAATGCAAACTCTTGATAATTACAAATTTGAAACTCTGAGAACAGATGCTGTAGATGAAACAAGAAAAGCAGATCTCAAAGGGTTGGCTTCTAAACTTTAAAAAATGGCAACAGAATTTACCATAGATAGGCTTGAACAAGATGTAACATTACGGGAATTTTCAGATTTATTTGATGCAGCTGATGAAGCAGAAAGAGTTGCCGAAACTCTAAAGGGATCTGATAGATTTTTATTTTCTATGTATGCAAGCATTTTAAGGGGAAAAGCAGAAATCTTGGAAACCGAATATAGGAGAAATTAAGAAATAAAATGGCAATAAAAAATTCTTTAAGAAAAATTGCTGTCGGCGTTGGATTAACCGCTTTAGCTTTGGGTGGATGCAGCACAGAAAAAGCCCCATCAAGAAATGATTTTGCCTGTAATAATGGGTATACTTTTATTGGTAGGGAAGGTCCGGCATTTCTTCAAGATTTTAATTGTGATGGAAAAGTTGATGGTATTCAAGAATTTTCTCATGGAAGTCCATATAATTATGCAGTGATGATTTCTGCATCTCATAAAAATGACTTTATGGGGCAACCACTTTTAGAAGGAGTAATAGTTATGACCCCGGAAATGCAAGTAATTGCAGACAGTATTTATGCTTTAGAACATAGACTTGCCTTTTTAGGAGATTCAATAAGGTATTGGGGCAATCTTACTGGTGATACCTCAAATTTAACAAGAAGCCATTCTGTAAGAAGAAGATAATTCTACTCAATCAAATCCCTGACAAGCTTGGCCATAACATCTAAAAATTCCTCTGCACGCTCCTGCCAGGCGTCTATTTCAATGCCTTTAAGCTCGTGAATTTCTCCGTGGGATATTTTTTTATGAAGCATGAGCAAAT
>JAPLXX010000051.1 GCA_026395855.1 Candidatus Pacearchaeota archaeon
GATTTTGTTTCAAAAAGAGGAATAGATGCACAGGATGTTCAGGGTGTGCAGCAGGTTGATTTTAATGCTCTTCCAAAAGAAGTTAATATTGAAAATATTGATAACAGCAATCTTGCTATTTATGAAATAAACTACACAGACGGCAATCAGCAAAAGAAAGTTTATATGATAACTTATTCTGTTGAGCAGCTTCGTGCTCAGGGGGATTTGATAGTTGCACATGACAACAGGAATTTCCTTGATTTCGGGCATTCCGGAATAATGAAAGAAACAGGATTTTTGGAAACAGCAACAGGTGTTGAAACAAGCGGTGCAAAAGGATATGTAATGGTAAGAGACGGAAGCATAACAGCTATTTCAACAAATCTTGAGATAATGCAGAGCAATTCAGGGCAGATAGATATAGTTGTTCTGAAGAACGGGCAGGCTATAAGCTTCGGGAACACAATAAGCACAGACAGCATCGGAGTAAAGAAAGACTATGATGTTCAGTCAAATGATATTGTGAGCTTTAAGGCAGGAGATGTAATTTCTGTTCTTGTCAACAAAAACGGCGAGGTCGCATGGAATGATGTTATAACAATGGTTGAGATAACAACTGTTAATTAGATTTGATGATGATTTTTATATGAGACAATTAGTTATTGGGTGCAGTATACAAAAGAAAACTATTATAATAACACAATTTCAATAAAGTTATGGCGAGCTGATTATATTAAATTATTTCTTTTTTCGCTTAACAACTTTGTCTTTTAACCGAAACCTATCGCCCCAATCATAATCATTCAAACATCACAAGTTTTTTAAATAGATTTTATTTAATCTTTCTATGGCAGATAAAAAAAGCGTCTTGATAACTGTTCTTGTTTTAGTAATAGTTATTCTTGCCGGAATTCTGATATATGCATTTGTGATAAGGCCTGCATATACAGGATATGTTGTTGAAAGGCAGACAGAAGGTGTGCAGATTGCTGTAAATGCGATTTTGACACAGCTTCAGCAAAATGGGTTTGTGCAGATTCCAATAGGAAATCAGACATTGATTTTGGTTCCATACACTGCACCAAGCACTGCAGCAGTTGAAACAACACCAGCACAATAGACTTTAATTTTGGAATAATTATTTAGGTAATTTTATAAATAGTTATACCTTTTTTTATTAATGAATAAGAGGGAAGATAATTTTTATTCCTTGAGCAAGAGCAGAAAAGGACTTTCAGCAATTGTAGCAAATCTTCTTATTATATTATTAGTTCTTGTTGCTGTTGGAGTTATTTGGGTTGTTATAAGAAATGTCATTTCTTCTGGTTCTGAACAAATAGAGCTTGGGCAGTTTACATTTGACTTGAGCATAAAATCTGCATATGTATCTGGAACAAACATTGTTGTTGGAGTTAGAAGAAGTCCTGGCGGAGGAGAGCTCCTTGGAATGAAATTTATATTTTCAAATGAAACAGAAAGTAAAACTATTGAAAAAATGGTGGCTATGACAGAATTAGATGAGAGAACATTTACATTTACTTCAGCAGAAATCTCTGGCATGAATGCAGGAGACGAGGTTTCTGTTGCTCCTGTTTATTCCTCTTCTGGAGCAGAAAAAACAGGAACTCCGACAGACTCTGCAACAATTAGCGGAACTACGCCTGAAGATGGTGGTAGTGAAGTTATACCTATTTGTGGAAATGGTGCTCTTGAATCTGGAGAACAATGTGATGATGGGAACACTATAAGCGGCGACGGATGTTCTTCAACATGCCAGCATGAAGAAGGTTCTGAATCACCTTATTGCGGCGACGGAAACTGTGATATTTTAGAAGGAGAAAATGTTCTTAACTGTCCTGACGACTGTGAGGTTCCTTCTTCCTGTGATGGAGTTTGGAATCCGCAGGATATAGAGGATGGAAATGAATGCGATGGCACCCCCACTCCCAATAAGTGTACACCATCTACCTGTACTTGTGATTTAGGATTCTATGGGGATGATATGGGAGGTTGTGCTGTGGACAACCCACTAGATACAGGAACAATATTTTCTGTATGGAATCATATTTATTTTGACAGTTATAATCTTCCAAAAGAGACGGTGTCAGACTTTATGGGAAATTATGTAAACTTTAGTGATTCTGCAGAAGTTGGCTGTTTTCGCATAAATTTCGCAGATTACCTTATAGATAATGATATAAGTTATATACGACTTGACGACTCTCTTGGATATCCAAATATAGTAGCAGGAAACAACTATTATATCTGGGAAGCTGAAAACTGCGGGTTATAAGCAGAAACCTCAAGAAACCTTTAAATATATTCTTTCTCTTTTAGTATAAATCAGTTACCCTACAAAATGGCGTACGAAAAATTCATAAAAAAAGACGGAAAGCTTTATGGTCCATATCTTTATGAAAGCAAAAGAGTTGATGGAAAGGTAATTTCAGAATATCACGGGCAGAAGAAATTTAATCTTCCAAAATGGGTCTGGATAATTCCCTTAGTTTTTTTAATAGTTCTTGGTGCCTATTTTATAGGGCAGAGAGGGGACAAATTAACAGGACATGCTATTCTTGATTTAAATGCAAATTATCAAGAAGGCAAGTCTCTTGAAGGAGGGCTTCAGGTCTCTTTAAAGCAAGGTGAACTAATTCCAGCTTCTTCTGTAGTTGTTTTTGAAAATGCCGGTAACAAATATGAATATCCTCTTAGTGACTTGGTTTCAGAGCAGAGCACAACAGGAAATTTTTATGTTGCAGGAAAAACTCTTGATGGTTCTGGCAAAGGTTTTGGTATATCTGGAACAAAAGAAATTTCTCCAGATGTTCAGTTTACATTAATAATTTCTTCTGAGAAAAATACAGAAGAAAATACACAGGCTGAAACAAACCCGGGTGAAGAAACTACATCTGAAGAAACAATTCCGGCAGAGACAACCCCTGTTGAAACATCATCTGAACCAACATCTACTGAAGAAACCACTCCAGCAGAAACAACGCCTGAAGAAATCGCTCCAGCTGAAGCAACAACTGAAGAATCTTCTAGCAATCCATTAAGTATTATTGCAAATTTCTTTTTGAGTTTGACACCAACAGGGCATGCAATAGTTGAAGTTCAAAATGAAGTTTCTGGCACAGTATCTGCAGGAAACCCTTTTGCATACACATTGCAGGAAGGAGAAAAAGCAGAGATAAAACCTTTGAGCGTGATGACAGGTTCTAATCAATTATCTGAAAACGATGTCTCTTTGACAACAGAAGGAAATATTGTTACAATTTCCACAACTTATTCTGAAAAAGAAGAAGGATTTGGGGCAGGATATTCAGGAGATAATGTCAAAGAGCTTGCAATAGACTTAAGCAAGTTAAATCTCTTAATGGAGAAGGGAGAGCTTAAAGTTAATATAATTTATAACAATGAAAATATTGTTTCTTTGCAGACAATGCTTGGCAGCGGAGAAGTTGTTGGTGAAAGTCCTGTTATTCCAATTGAAGAGCCAGAAATTAATGTTCCTTTAAATGAGACAACACCAATAAATGTTAGTGTGAATAACTCGGTTCTTAACATAAGCAGTGTATCAGAGTTAACAACTGATGAGAAGAATGTTTTAACTAATAAATTTGGAAGCATTTCTGTTGATACAACAGAAGCTAAAGCAAAAAACGGATTTATAATTGTAAGATATGAAATTGGAAATTACTGGATAGAAAATTCCTATGATTCTAGTTTAGATAGCTCATTGCTTTCCTCTTTTATGGAATCTGACAGAATAAAATTCCTGAAAGATGTCGCGCAAAAACTGTCTGAACAGTTAGAGAGCGAGAAAGAAATTCCTGAATTATTGGGAAATAAATCTTACTGAACTTTTCTAAAGACGAGTAGTGCATAAATCTTTATAAATAGAGAATTTCTGGGAAAAATATGGAAACAGATGCAAAACCAAGAATAAGACAGGGAAGAACAGAAATGGATTTTCCCCATCAGGGAAAGATATTAACAGCTGTGCATCCTTTTTATGGTCCTGCAAATTCTTTGACACTTTTAAAGCAAATAGGGGGTTCTCTAGGGACACCAACTTACCTTAGAGTGCCGACATCTGCAGAACTGACTTCTTTTGTTCACGAATATTTTGGAGGTGCTGAATTACATGCACAAGAAGTTACGAGAATAGTGAAAGATAATTATTTTAGAGGATTTACTGGAATTCTAACTGATCCGCAAAAAAGAATTGCTCATTTTATAGATTATCCGGAATTTGATGAAAATAGCAGAGTCAACAGAGACAACCTGTTAAATAGATTAGCTGAAAGTCGTGCACAGGTTGACTTTGAGTATCTAAAAGGTTCTGTTAATATAGGAAAATTAGCAAAGCATCCTTATTTTGTTGCATGGGCTGGTGGAGAAGAAGGGGCTGAAAAACTTGCAGAACTTGCATCAAAATTTCCACGTAATCAAGTTTATATTGGATTTCTAAATTTAAAGGACTTAAAAGAGCCAAAAGCAACAGTTGCGTCATTGTGCTTAAATTGGGGTGACGGTAGGTTGGTTGTTAACTCTTGTGGTAGTGGTGGTAATCCAGATAGTGTTTCTTTCGGGATTTGGACATAAATTAATAAAACTGATTTGCAATAATTTTAATCAAATTTCCTGCGCAATTTTTCTAATTATAAATTGTATGCCGACTGTTTCTGATATAACAGCCGAAATAACCAGGCTGCCGACAGCTGCCTTGAAAAGCCCTTCATGAATCGGTATTTTTGCAAACTGCGAAAATCTCTGAAGCACATCTTCTATTTCTTCTTTGCTTATAATTATTGAGGTTTTTTTTCTTCCCATTATTCCTGTTACAAGAACATTTTGTCCTTGGCCATTGCATTCTATTGATTTTATCAAAGGATCTCTTACTAAAATGTTAAGTTTTCCCAAATCTATTTGTTCAGAAGTTGGTGCTGGCTTCAAATTCCTGACTGTCTCTGGAAGAGGAATCTCTGGAATTTTGACAGCAGAGGGAATTTTCCAGACAGGTTTTTTTACTATAAACTTTCTTGCAGGCTCTGGAGCTCTCAGAATTTTTTTCAGCTCTGTCAAAAGGCTGTCTTTTTCCATTTCAGTTATTTTTTCAGATTCTTTAACTATTTTTTCCTGGACAAATTCTTTTATCTCTTCTTTCTTTATTTCTTTCGCAACAGCTTCTTTTTCTTCTTCAACCAGCGATTTTTCCTTTATCTTAGATGCGCTGTAAGCCTTTGTATTTTCAATAAGCTCTTTTGTGAATGTTAAAAGAAATTTTGCCCTGAACTCGTTTGAAGTCTGTTCTAGCATTTTGTAAGGAACCAAGGTTCCTTGACACTCAACTTCCTTTAAGAGAGAGTCAAATAAACTTGTATTCACCTCTTTTAGAATTTAATTTTTTATTCATCCCAAAACTCCTTAGGGATTCTCAAAAGGTTTTTGATCTTTTGCTGTTATAGATTTTTCAAAACCCTCGAGTTCCTGAGTCATTTTTTGAGAAGGTTGTATGCCCGTGGTGCTTGAAAATAAAGGTGGAGAAGGCGCTGGCAGAGGATACTGAATTTTGTTTTTTTGAGGAAGAGGAATCACAGGTCTTTGATTTTCTGTGCCTACTTCATGAATGAGCGCCAGACCTTTTCCGATTAATCCTGCTTGCTCAGACAATTTGTTCAGTTTTTCCATTACCTTTTTCGCTTCCAAATCTCCTGCAGAAATCTCTTTTTTTGCGAGCGCTTTTGCAGAGATTTCAAACAAATCAAGAAGCTTTGATATCTGGTTTGAGAGATTGTCAAATTTTACAGAAAGATTGACCATCACTTTCTGCAGTCCTATGAAATTTTCAATAAGCGCTTTTTCAACTTTGATTTCTTTTGTAGAATGATAAATAACCTCTGTCGGTTTAGAATTCTTGTTATTTTTTTTAGCTATCCTTTTGGACTTAGGAGGTGCGGTTTTTAGCACTATTTCTACCTTGTTCCCTTTAATTTTAGAATAAGCTTTTTTATTCATAATCTGTAAAGGGATTTCTTATTTATAAATTTAATCGAGGTTTTAGAATATATCAGGAGTTTCTTCGCTATTTTTGGGGTTTGATTCTTCTTTGACTCCGGGGATTTTTGGAAGTTCGTCATCTTCATCTGAACCGCTGATATTTTTGTTTTTTTCAAGCTCTGCAATATATTCTGCAATATCTGCAGCAGCATCTGCATTTACACTTATGCTATCTATCTCATTTTCAACAAGAAATTTGACCATTTCTTTTTTGCTTCCTGCCTGGCCACAGATGCTTGTTTCAACACCTGCTCTTTTGCAGGTTCTCAGAACAAATTTCAACTGGTACAGAACAGCAGGATTCATTTCATCATACAGTTCCTGAACCTGCTCATTTCCCCGATCTATTGCAAGAATATACTGAGTCAGGTCATTTGTTCCGAACGATATAAAATCTATTCCTTCTTCGCAGATTTCCCTTATCATCTGAACAGCTGCAGGAGTTTCTATCATAACTCCTATTTTTGCCTTTGCGAAATTAATTTCTTTAATATATTCTTTGACTTTTTTTATTTCATCAACAGAAATAATCTGGGGGCAAAGCACGCCTATTTCTTTTCCTTTTTCAGCAACTCTTTTCATTGCATTTAACTCTGCCTTTAAAATTTCAGGATGCTTTAATGAGAAGCGGATTCCGTGCATTCCAAGCATAGGGTTTGCTTCTGCCTGTTTTGGCGCGCCGTCAAGATTCCCAAATTCGTCGCTTCTTATATCAGAGGTTCTTACCCAGATTTTATCAAAGTAATCTGATATTTTTTTAATGCCTTTGAAAATTATTTCCTCATAATCTTTGATTTTTCCTTTTTCCAGGAAATAATTCGGATGTTTTCCTGATTCTGCAATTATTCCTTCTATTCTTGCAAGCCCCACTTCTTTAATTCCTGTTTTTGACGCGCGCTCTGCAGAGCTCGGGAGGTCAACCATTACTTTTATTCTTGTTTTTGTTTTGTTTTTTACAGGAAGAATTTCTTTCTGAACACCTTCTGAAACTTTTCCCCTGTAAATTTTTCCTGTAAATCCATCGACAGTTATTATTTCCCCCTCTTTTAGTTTTGTTGTTGCTGTCTGGGTTCCTACAACAGCAGGAATTCCCATTTCCCTTGAAACAATAGCTGCGTGAGCTGTCAAGCCGCCCTCATCTGTGACTATCGCAGCTGATTTCTGCATTGTCACAACCATATCTGGATTTGTCATCTCTGTAACAAGAATATCTCCTGGATTAACTTTTGAAAGATCTTCCATTCTGTGCACTATTTTAACTGTTCCGACGCCGATGCCCGGAGAAGCTGCCAGGCCTTTAAGAATAAATTCTCCTTTTATTTCTTTCATATCTTTAGAGGCAAATCTTTTTTCCAAAGTTGTT
Source organism: Candidatus Pacearchaeota archaeon (assembly GCA_026395855.1). Lineage (GTDB taxonomy): Archaea > Nanobdellota > Nanobdellia > Pacearchaeales > GW2011-AR1 > ASMP01. Next base: position 7,412 of record JAPLXX010000051.1, read on the forward strand.
ATAGGCCTTGTCTGGACAATATAAATCTCATTGTTTTCTACTGCAAATTCTATATCCTGTGGTTTTTTGTAATGTGCTTCAAGTTTAAGCGCTGTGTCTGTCAGCTTTGTTATTTCTGAGTCTTTTAAGACCTGCCTTTTAGATATTTCTTCCTTGAGCTTTACTATCTCCTGCTTTCCTGCTGCATTTCTTGTTATTGCTATTTTTTTGTCAGCTATTTCTTTTTCAAGCAGCTCTAATTTTCTTGAGATAAGATATCTGTCAGGGGTTATTCTCCCAGAGACAATGCCTTCTCCAAGCCCAAAAACAGCCTCTATAACAACATCTTCCCTGTTTTGCGAAGGGTCTTTGGAAAAGATGACACCTGATTTGTCAGCGTCAACCATTTTTTGTATTACAACAGCAAGGCTTGCTTCTTCATGCTTGAATCCTTTTTTGTTTCTGTAATATGTTGCCCGTGGAGTGAATAGGGATGAAAAGCATTTTCTTACAGAATCAAACAGCTCTTCTTTTCCCTTGACATTGACAAAAGTTTCCTGCTGCCCTGCAAAGCTTGCTTCTGCCAAATCCTCTGTTGTCGCACTGCTTCTTACAGCTACAAAAATATCCTTAAAAGAGCTTTTTAAAAGATAATTTGCCTGCTCTGTTTCTATTTCTTTTCCTTCTGTGCCGAGAACATTATATGCTTCAAAAATTTCTTCTTCCATCTCTGCCGGAAATTTAGAAGATTCTATAAGCCGGCGGATTTGCTTTGTTATTTCATCAAGTTGGGCAGTGTCTTCATAATTTATCTTTTCAAGAAGAGCTTTTATTTTTTCATTCAAGCCTGCTTTTTTTATGAAAAAATCATATGCCTGTGCTGTAATCACAAAACCAGGGGGCACGGGAACTCCAATATTATAAATTTCAGCAAGATTTGCGCCTTTTCCTCCTGCTACTTTTCCAGAGCTTTTGTTCAGTTCAGAAAACCACTTCACAAAATCTGATTTTTTTTCAGTATCCCCTTTTTTTACATGCATATCTGGTAAAAACAGAGTATATTAATAAAGGTTTTTATTTCATCTGAAAAACCTTTATTTGCTCAGGTAACTTCAGAACATTTGTTATATAAGAATATCTTTTATTATAAAAATAAGATGAATGTCAAGACTATTTTACTTAAATATTTCATGCAACTAATTTTGTATTAATGAAATAATCTTAACAATAAATTTCTCTTCACTTAAAATTTATAAACACTCCTGGCTTATTTTAAAAATGGGTTTTATAAGGAGAAGTGGAGTAGTGTTTTTTAGTTTTCTTCTCTTTTTCTCGTTTTTAGCTTCAAATTCTCTTTTAATTCTTGGTTCTTCCCTCAAATATGACAATGTTAAGGATGGAATTTATCCTATTGTAAAAGAGCTTTCAGGGACAGGAGAAGGAAATTTTATTCCAAAAGAAGTTGTTGGGGGGTTTAATCTGACAAAGGCTGCAGAAGATGCCCGGGAGGTTTTGAAAGAGCACTGCACAAATGCCACAAGTTATGTCTTTAGTTACAAAGAATATACAATTAATATTCCATGTGAATATGCCAATTCCACAAATCCTGAAGAAATAATTAACAAGACTTTTGACGATGTTATTTACAACATTTATTACAAAGATTACGGCTGCGATTTTTGGGATTGTTTTTCAAAAACAGAGCAGCGTTTCTTTCTTGTTTCTGAAAAAGCGCATGATTACTGGATGGGCAAATTTTATCTGGCTCTCCTAATTTCTGTTCTTCTGGTACTCTTGGTCTTCTTGTTTGTTGCAGAAAAGAGAAACGGATTGATAATCACAGGCGCCTTATTGATATTGTCTGTTCTTCCACTTTTGAAATTAGATGATTTGATTTTTGCTGTGGCAAGAAAGTTCTCTTTCTTAGTTAGCCTATTTTTAAGCAGCACCAATACTGTTTTCTGGTTTTCTTTTATATTGGGAATTATTCTGATTGTGGCAGGGATAGGTTTGAAAATATGGGGCTTTGGAAAGACAAAACAAAAAGTTTCCAAGAAAGAGGAAAAATCAAAGGGAAAATAGAATAAAAAAGAGGAGAATTTTAATAAGAGAATACTTTAAATGTGATAATCAACTAAAAAATGTTTACTGAACAATTA
>JAPLXX010000062.1 GCA_026395855.1 Candidatus Pacearchaeota archaeon
TTGCAGAAGTCAGAAATCTTGAAAAGTTCAAAGCAAGATTTATGATTATTGACTCAAACCAAATTATGTTCATGCTTCTTGATGATGAAAAATTCCACCCCAACTATGATGTTGGTGTGTGGATAAACACAGAATTCTTTGCAATGGCTCTAGAGCAGTTGTTTGAGCTTGCCTGGAAAGAGATGAAACAGGTTAAGTAGGGTCATATTTCAATTAAAGAGAGTTAATTATCTATATTATGGAATTAAAATTTATTAAAGTTTACACAAAAGAGGATTTCAAAAAATGGCTGGAAAAAAATCATGATAAAGAAACTAAAGTTGGCCTAATTGTTCATAAAAAGCACACAGGGAAGAAATTTCCAAGCCACAGAGAGCTTGTTGAAGAAGCTATTTGTTTTGGATGGATTGACACTACAATAAAAAGAATTGATGAAGACAGATTTCTAAGAACCTTTTGCAGAAGAAGCAAACATAGCACCTGGAGCGAAAACACTCTGAGTTATGCAAAAGATTTGATTAAAAGTAAAAGAATGACTATCCATGGGCTGGGATTTTATAAAGAAGGTTTAAGAAAGTTTCACAAAAAACCAAAATAAAACTTCCTTCTATCAAACCGAAAATCATAAAAAATAAAATAAAAAAATAAAAATTAAACTTATTTCTGCAGGATTGCCATGACAGCGCTTACGACTGTTGTTATAACAACAATCCATCCTACAATCATTGCTAGTGTAACTCCACCAAGCCATGTTGGAAGTGCTAATATTCCGTCAATCATAGCAAAACCAACTGACAACGAAACCAAAACTCCGGTTAACCAAGCAATGAAGTTCAAAACTTTTCCTTGTTTAGCCATTTTTAACCTCCTTTTACCTCTATATTTTATAGGAAATTTTGTTTTATATAGTTTTTGCTTACATCTCTTCCAAAGTTTCAATTCCCAAAAGCCAAAGCGAGTTTTTCAAAACCTGCCTGAAAGATTCTACCAGAGCAAGCCTGAAATTTTCACTCTCAGAGCCGATTACTTTGCACGAATGATAAAATTCGTTGAAAATCTGGGCAAGCTGGTAAGAATAATTTGCAATCAGCGACGGGTTTAAATTTTTATGTGCGCTTTCAACAACTTCGGAAAACTGCGAGAGTTTTGCAATAAGCTCTTTTTCTTTTTCTTCAAGATTTCCAATTTCTAATTTCTTTAAAGACAACTTGCTTTTTCTAATAATAGAGCCGGCTCTTGCATAGCTGTATATCAAATAAGGCCCTGTGTCACCCTCGAATTTTAAAGCATCTTCTTTGCTGAAGATTATATTTTTGTTTGGGTGCTGTCTTAACATCGAAAATTTTATTGCCGCAATTGAAATTTTCATTGCCCTTTTTTCCAAATCTGTCTTAGAGATATTTCCTGCCCTTTCTTTTATTTTTTCTTTGGCAAAATCTGTTACTTCTTTTATAAAATCAGAATAAAGAATGTTCTCTCCTGTTCTTGAAGACATTTTTCCTGTTGGAAGCCTTACTTCTGAAAAAGGGATATAAACGCAACGTTCTCCTCCTTTAAACTTCATCAGCTCAAGAACCTTGAACAGCTGGGCAAAATAAAGAGACTGGGCTGCCCCAACAACATAAAAACTTTTGTCCAGACTAAATTTCTGAAATTTTTTTACTGCCAACCCTAAATCTTTTGCAGAATACAATACTGTTCTGTCTTTTCTTAATAAAACCCAAACCCCAAGATTATATTTGTTAAGGTCTGTTATCACTGCTCCTTCGCTCATTACAGCTATTTTTTTCTTAAGCAGCTCCTGAACAATTTTATTTCCCTCTTTTTCTGTTTCGCTCTCAAAAAAATAAACATTAAATTTAGTATTAAGCTCTTTGTAGATTTTTTCCAAAGAATCCAGGCTTAGCTTTCTGGTTTTTTTCCATAAAGCATTTAGAGGCTTGTCTTTTCCTTCTGTAAGTTTTTGGTTTACAACATCTACTTCTTCCTGCAGTTTCTCATTAGATGTAATCTTTTTTACAGCGTCGACGTAAATTGAAGCAATCCACGCCTCATCATTTCTTATTTTTTCCTTTGAATGATACTTTTTGTAGCACCACAGCCATTTTGCAACATGCATTCCTGTATCGCCCTGATAATTTGCTCTTGTCACCCTGCTTCCGCAAAATTCATATATTCTAGCCAGGCTTTCTCCGATAGAGGTTCCTCTTATATGCCCCACATGAAATGCTTTGTGGGTATTTGCCTGAGAAAATTCTATCATAACTTTTTCTGATTTTATTCTGGGCTTGCCAAATTTCTCTTTTTGTTTTAGAATTCCTTCTACTATCTGCTTCGCCAAATTCTTCCTGTTTACAAAAAAGTTGACATAAGGGCCGATAATTTTTATTTCTTCAATTTCTTCTGCGGGAATTTTTCCTATTTTCTCCTTAATTTTTACAGCAATTGCATTTGGAGATGTTTTTAATTTTGCAGAAAGAAAAAAACAGGGAAAAGAATAATCTCCAAGCTCCAAATTCGGAGGAATTTCAATGTTGCTTTCAATCTCAGAATCTTTTGCTTCAACTTTCAGCTCTTTCAGTGATTTTTTCAGAAGTTTGAGAACAGCTTGTTTCATTCTGCAGCAAAGGAAAATAAGTTAATAAAGATTTTGAAGCACGCCCTAATCCAGAAATTTAAATACCAAAAAGACTTATAAATAATCTAACAGAGTTATGCTTGTATGTGGGTGTGCCGGAGTGGTCAAACGGGCAAGACTTAAGATCTTGTGGCTTAGTGCCTGCGCAGGTCCGAATCCTGTCACCCACATTAATTTTTATTCAAACAACTTAGAAATAGAAAGCCCTTTTTGCGCTCTGTATATTGCTTCTGCAAAAACAGGGCTAACATCAACAACCTCTATGCCATCTCTTTCTTGATAATGTGTGTTGCTTGTTATTACCCTATCAAAAGCAGCTTTAAGTTCCGCTGTTCCTTTCGTGAAAATTCCATGAGTACCATAACAATAAAGTTCTCTAGCTCCATGTGCCCTTAATTCTTCTGCTGCTTTTAAAAGAGTTGTTCCAGAATCTATTAAATCATCAACAATTAATACATTTCTTCCGTCCACATCTCCAACTAAACGCATTTCTTCTACTTTTCCCGCATCAACTCTTCTTTTGTCTATTAATGCAATGGGATAATGAGAACCTAATCTTCTAGCAAAAGATTCTGCCCTTCTTGCTCCACCTGCATCAGGAGATAAAACAACAGTATCTTCCAAGCCGTTAAATGGATGCTCTTTTATATACTGAACAGCTTGTGGCGCACCTGGCAAATTGTCAAGAGGAACATTTGCTGGATAAAATCCCTGTATTTGAGCAGCATGCAAATCCATAGTTATTATTCTAGCTAAATCTGGAGAAATAGATCTTGCTAAGGCTCTCGCAGATATTGGAACATGGGGCTGATCTTTTCTGTCTTTTCTGCTGAATAACATATTCGGAAGAACATAGGTAACACTAGTTGCTGAAGAATTAAATAATAAATCTTTTAATAAAAGTAGTTCAACCCACCACTCCTGTGGATTTTGTGTAGAATCCTGTACAAAATAAATTTCTCTTCTCCTTAAATTTTCTGGAACTTCTACGTTTAATTCTCCATTTCTAAAGTGTCCAAAAGAAACTCCTTCTAGTTGGATTTCTGTTTCCTTGGTTTTTTCTATGTGGTCTTTAATTTTAGAAGTAAAATCCCACGCCTTTGAATTTGGATCTGCAAGAAGCATCACTTTCTCTAGGTTATCCATTCTTCTAAACGAAAAGGTTTATTTAAAAGAATTATTATACAACAGGATATGAATTCAAAAAAGAGAGGAATAGGAGCTCTTGTTGTATTAGCTATTTTTTTCCTTGCAATAAACTATAATTTTCTTGACAAGCAGCTTGTAAATTTTTTTAATACAGAAGAAAAGATTCATGTTGACAGAATAATAGACGGAGACACTATTGAGTCAAATGACACAAGCATAAGGCTTTTGGGAATAAACTGCCCTGAGAAAGGAGAGGTATATTACAATGAAGCAAAAGAATTCCTTAGTTCTGAAATTCTGAATAAAACAGTGACATTAAAGTTTGGTAAAGAAAAAGAAGATAGGTATGGAAGAACTCTTGCTTACATTTTTCTCAATAATGAAAATATTAATCTAAAACTTGTAGAAAAAGGCTTGGCTAATTATTATTTTCCCTCTGGAAAAGATGGTTATTACAGCTCTTTTGCTGATGCGTGGAAAAGCTGCATAGATAAGAATATTAGTTTATGCAAAGCGTCTAATGATAAATGCTCGCGATGCATCGAACTTAAAAAATTAGATGTTAAAGAAGATAGTATTCTTCTTTATAATTCCTGCGGGTTTTCCTGCGATTTAACAGGCTGGACAATAAAGGATGAAGGCAGAAAAAAGTTTGTGTTTTCGGACTTCAGCTTAAACGAAAATAATGAAGCAAAAATAATTAATGGAAGCAAAACAAACACTTACTCAACTCTTTATTGGTCTGGTTACAGCTATATTTTAACATCTTCCGGAGATACAATTTTTCTAAGAGATGAAAATAACGGGCTTGTTCTTTGGAAAAGCTATTGAAATAGTTGCGATTTTTTATAACAAAACTTTTAAACTAGCTCTTATAATCTAAAATATGGTAGAAAAAGAGATAATAAAGAGGGCTTTAATCGCAGGTGCTGCTTCTGCCTTGAATTATAAAGAAAAAAATCCGCATGCCTCTGAATCAGAAGTCATGTCTCATGTCACAAAAGAGATGAGGAAGATTATTGAAGAAATTGAGGAAGATTACTGAAGAAATGAATAAAAAATATACTATATGGATTATCCTTATTATTCTTGCAATTATCTTAGCTGTTATTCTAATCCTTAATAACAAAAACTCTCAAGATTCCCAAATTGCCAATCCTGCTTCTGTTTATTGCACAAAGCATAGCGGAGTTTCTGAAATTAGGACAAATTCTGACGGATCACAGACCGGCTATTGTGTTTTCTCAGATAACACTGAATGCGAGGAATGGGCTTTCTACAGTGGAGAATGTGAATAAAACTTATTCTCAAAACCTTTATAAATCAATTAAACCCTGTTCTGGCGTAGACTAGGTCGGCGGGATAGCCCTCCGCCATTTGCAAACGGGCTTTATGGCAAACTGCAAGGAAGGAAGTGAGAGACTTTGTGTAAAAGTCCTTGTTCGGACGTTGACGCTTTGTCTGTCTCGATCTTGCAGATGCGAAATGGGTCAGGCCTTGATCGGAGCAGCCCTAAACATTTGTTAAGGTGCTTGGCAGGTCGCAGAGCTGAGAAAGAATAAGGGAAGCTTTTATGTAATTCTCAAGCAACCTTCCGAGTCTACACTGAAATAATCACTAAATTAATAAACTATTTTTCTTTATTCCATACATGAAAAGAGGCGGAAATAAGAGAGGACAGTTTTATCTTGTGGCGGCGATAATTCTTACTATGATAATAATCAGTATAGCCACTATTTCCAATTATTCCAAGAGAAGCAAATATTCAGACTTGAACAGCCTTAAAGATGAATTACAGATAGAGAGTGCAAGAGTTTTGGATTATGGAATTCACAATCAATTGACGCAGGTGCAAATGAATGAACTTATTCAGAACTTCACGCAGGATTATATTAATTCTGAATCAAGCGACAAAAATCTGTATTTTGTTTTTGGAACCCAGAGCAACATAACACTTAAACTATATCAAAATAATGAAAATAATGTTTTTCTCGATAATAACTTTGTCACAAACTCTTCCGGCACCATTGTTTCAAACATAAATCCTGCGGGAGAAAATATTAATTTAACCATAGATACAAATTCTTACACTTTTGACATAAAAAGCGGAGAAAATTTCTACTTTGTAATTTCCAAAGAAGCAGAAGGAGAAGAATATGTTGTCACAGGATAAAAAAATGATAGTTAAAAAGAGCTATATCTTAATATTTACTGATAAAGGGGGGTTATTATATTAAGAAGTGGTGTAATTTAAATGCGTTAATGAAAATATCAAAAATGCTAAGATTTAACAATAAAAAAGGAGTCAGCATAATTATCGGTTATGTTCTTTTGATAGCTTTTGCAGTAATTATGGGGGCTGTTGTTTATTCCGGGTTGAGGACATATGTTCCAACAGAAACTGTTGAATGCCCTGACGGAGTTTCTCTTTTTGTGCAGGATTCAAATTATTGCGGAAACCAACTGAATTTAACAATAAGAAATAACGGAAGATTTAACGTTGCTGGTTATTACATTCTTGCATCAAATTCTTTAGAGCAGGAGCAGGCAACACTTGATATATCTCCTTATATAAACAGAAATTTTTACGGAAGAGACTGGAAAAATGCAATAATGTTTTCATCGCTGGAAGAAAATTCATTTAATCCCGGAAACCAGACAACAAATGTATTTGAGATTCCTGTAAGCAAAGGAACTATTTATTCAGTAAATATAATTCCTGCAAGATTTCAAGCACAGGACAACAAGGAAAGATTCGCGAGATGCGCGAATGTAAAAATAGTCGAAAAAGATCTTAACTGTCTTGAAGAGCTGCCTGAATGTGTTCCAGAATGCACAGGAAAAGTTTGCGGTTCAAATGGGTGCGGGGGAACTTGCGGAAGTTGTGTTTATCCTCAGGTGTGCAATGCAGTAGGACAATGTACTCTTACATGTACAGATACATGCTTAAGCCTAGGATATGAATGTGAAACACAAACAGTTTGCGGAATCAGTACTGATTGTGGAACATGTGGTTCTGGACTTGAATGCAATGCAGCAGGACAATGTGAATCTATTGGACCAACTACCTTATTTTATGATGACTTTGAAAGTTATACTGCCACAGGCGGACTTACATTATATTCCCAAATGAATGCACAAGATTGGACAATTATTGATGCACACGAAATTAAAAATGATGACATTTATTTGAATAATACATTTGAATATGCAGGAGCTTATTCTGTTGTTGTAAGAGATAATTCAGAGATAATAGTTAATATTAGCACAACTGGATACCAAAGTATAAACTTGAGTTATTATGGAAGAACTTATTCTATGCCCTCAAATAGTTATTTAAGAACATACTGGAGAATAGGGAACTCTGGTTCCTGGACTTCTTTAGACAATATCCACAGCGATACCTGGTCACAAAAACAATGGGCCTTAACAGGAGCAGAAAATAAACTATTAATACAGGTAAGATTTTTATCAGATTCAAGCGGGAACAATGATTATAGTTTAATTGACAATGTAAATGTAACAGGAATGTCTATTTAAATATAAATTTATAAATCAAAACATGCTAAATAAGATAATGATAAAAAAGAAGAGATGGTTGTTGTCCTCGCACTTATAGTTTTTCTCTGGTTCAGGGGATTTAGTGAAGAGAGTGTTACAAAATTCGGAGGCACAAACATAAAATTAGTCTGTGCAGATGTGCAATTTGAGTCAAGTTATGATTCAGGAGAATTATACTTATCAAACATAGGAAATGTTCCTATCTATAGTTTTAAATTAAAGATAGAGGGAGCAGGAAGCTCTGATTTGGTTGACATAGAAGATGCAACAGGAACCTGGCCTGAAGCAGGATTAAATCTTAACGGTGTTTTCACAGGAACTGTCTCTGTTGCCAGCGGCACGCAGCAAATTAATGTAATTCCTGTTCTTAGAGGAACTTCTGATAAGGGAGCAAGAAGCCATACCTGTGATGAACAGTATGGAGTAATAGTCTCTGTTTAATTATAATTATTTTTATTTAAATTTATGGGTTAGAATTTTAACTTACAGAGGTTATTGCAATAACTGTCAATAACATAATTATACAGAATTAAATTCTAAATAAATTATTATCTAAAATATTCTGCCTTATTTTTTACATCACTTCTTAATTAAATTTTTATACCTCCTTTTCCTGATTTATTAATGAAAAATAGAAGGGGAATTTCAGGAATTGTTGAAACAGTAATAATGATTGCACTTGCGGTTGCGCTTGTTTCTATAGTCTGGTTTGTTGTGAATAATCTTGTAACAGGAAGATTGGGCGAGGCAGAAGCCTGCTTCGGAGTTTTTGAAAAAGTTACAATAAATTCCAAATACACATGCTATAACTACTCAGGAGATGAACTTCAGTTTTCGATAACCCGCGACGATATAGATAATGTTGATGATATTCTTGTTTCAATAGCCAATGAAAGCTCAACAACCAGCTTTAAAATAGAAGAAGATTCTCCCAATGAATTAAGCTATTTAGACAGAACATTTCCTGCGCATATACCTGGTAAAAATTCAGGAAGAACATATATTTATTCAGGAATTTCTGAAGTCCCTGACAGCTTGGAAATAGCATTGATAATTAACGGAAAAATGTGCGAAGGTCCTAACCCAATAAGTCAGTTTGACAACTGCGCTCTGCTCGTTGATTAATAAAATAAGTTGTCAATATAGTTTAATGTAAATAATTTTTAATAAATAAAAAATAATCAATCAGGCAGGTTTTACAATAGTGTTATGCCTTTTAGCTTTATAATTTATTATTAACAAACAGCCAAACGCCTGACAAAAAACATTATAAACTATCACTCACTAATGGGAATATGAATTCAAAAAAGAGGTTTGTATTTGATAATCGCGGTCAAATCTGGGTTGAAACAGTAATATACACTCTTATTGCATTCTCGCTGATGGGTCTTGTTCTTGCATTTGCTATCCCAAAAATTCAGGAATTTCAGGACAAGAGCGTAATAGAGCAATCAATCGGCGTGCTTAGGGAAATAGATTCATTAATAAAAGAAATTCAGGGCAGTCCAGGAAACCAGAGAATCCTTGAGCTTGGAATGAATAAGGGCTCTTTAACTATCGACGCTGCCAATGACAGAATTTTTTTTGAGCTGGAGAGCAAATACCAATACAGCCAGCCAGGAGAAAATGTGAGTGTGGGAGAAGTGGTTGTCAACACAAAAGAACAAAGCAATATTAATCTTTTAACTATGACTTTAGATTACACAGGAGAAAACAATATTCTTTATGGGGGGCAGGAAACAAGCAAAATAATAACAAAAGCGCCGATTCCATACAAGATTTCAATATCTGACACAGGAGAAGATGCTTCAGGAAATCCAATAATAGATATAGAGGTGATGGAATAATGACAGGAATAAAAGATTATCCAAGAGTTGCTGTAAACTTTAATCCAGAAATTCCTCCTTTGAAAAAAGCAAAGGACAAAACAAAAATAGATGTAAGATACAGCGTGCTGGCCCCTTTCGCTTTTGTGCATATTCACTGGGATGAAAAAGAATATGAGGTTATCTATGACATAGAAGAACCTGTACTGACCGACAAGGAAAAAGATTATCTGAATCAAATACTGCCTGCAATGAAGGATCTGATAGATTTCGATGTCATTGTTGAAAAAAATGATGAAAAACTTCTGGAATACATTGACAAAAGATTCAAAATTATTGCATTTGAGCTCGGGCTTAATTTCTCCTATGACACTTACAAAAAATTATATTATTATTTAATCAGAGATTTCGTAGGCTTCAATGAAATAGAGCCTCTTCTCAGGGATTTTTTTGTTGAAGATATTGAATGCAACGGCGGTGAAAGCCCGGTTTACATTGTCCACAGAATTTTCAGAAACCTCAAAACAAATCTGAGCTTCAGCAACATGGATGAGCTTGAAAGTTTTGTTGAAAAACTTGCGCAGAGAAGCGGAAAATATATTTCATATGCTTCGCCTATTCTTGATTCAACCCTGCCTGACGGAAGCAGGGTAAATGCAACATATACAAAAGATATAACGAGCAAAGGACCTACATTTACCATAAGAAAATTCACAAAAACTCCTTGGACACCGCCTCAGCTTTTGTCATTCAGGACCCTTAGCCCTGAAATGCTTGCTTATCTCTGGATACTTGTCCAGTACAAAATGAACCTGCTTATTACAGGAGGAACTTCATCTGGAAAAACAAGCCTGCTGAATGCTATTGCATTCTTTATTCCTCCTGAAGCAAGAGTTGTAAGCATAGAGGATACGCGTGAATTAAATCTTCCAAGGGAAAACTGGCTTCCAAGCGTTGTAAGAACAGCGACAGGTGCGGGAAGTCTCGGAGAAATAGATCTTTTCACTTTGCTTAAAAGTTCTTTCAGGCAAAATCCAGATTATGTAATTGTCGGGGAAGTCAGGGGAAAAGAAGCATATGTCCTATTCCAAGGAATGGCATCTGGACACTCTTCAATAAGCACTATGCACGCAGATTCTGTCGACACTGTCATAAAAAGACTTGAAACACCGCCTATAGAGCTTTCGCCAGCGCTTTTGAATGTTCTTGACTGCGTATGCATTATGACCCATGCAATTGCAAAAAAACAGGAAACAAGAAAACTTAAAGAAATAGTTGAAATAATCAATGTCACCCCGGAAGGTGTTGCGCTGACAAACACGCCTTTTATGTGGAATCCTTCTGATGACAGCTTTTACTTCAAAAAAAACAGCAAGATATTTGAAAAAATAGCCAAGAGATACGGAATAACTCTTCAGGAAATAGAAGAGGAATTTAAGAAAAGAGTAAAGCTGTTGTATATTCTCTACCAGAAAAAAATATTTGATTTCCAGGAATTTCAGGACATAATAACGCAGTATTACAAGAGACCAGAGGCAATTTTATCCAAATTTGGCATTGTGTGAAGAAGCACAAACAAAAATATTTAATAACACTTTTTCCCTCTATCTGGGATGAAAAAGGGTGAGCAATTTTCTTTTATAGAAGGCGAAATTCACGAGATAAATCATCTTGTAAGGGTCCTGGGCAGACATATAAAAAAATTTGAAGATGCATACAAAAGAAAAGACGCCCATGAGTTCAATATTTTGAAGAAAGAAATAATTCAGATACAGAAAAAGATACATTCGATTATGAAATAAAATGACCATAGATAATCTAAAGGATAATTTTGAAAAGCAAAGAAAAACAGCAGAGGAAATAAGCTCGCTTTATGAAGATTTCAAAAATTCCAGAAATGATGAAGAGAGAAAAATGATTTCTTCCCAGATAAATTTTCTGAAAGATTCAATGAAAAAAACCGGGGAAAATGTAATTGGGGCTGCAGAATCTGTTTCTCTGGCTAATCCGCTTAATACAACAAAACCTGTGTTTTTCTCACAGAATGATACAAAGCTCCAGCAGCAGTTCCCTGCTGCCAAAAAAGAAAAAACCACTGCTCTTGAAAAACTCACCCTGAAGAGAATGAAACAGAAAGAAGTAAAAGTAGTCCAAAAAAAAGAAAAAAAGCCAAATTTATATGTAAAACTTGCAAGCAGTTTGTTCTACAACAAAGCGATGTCTCTGATAAATAGGGGAAAGTTTTATTCCCTAAGAAGGGATCTAATCAGGGCAAATCTTGAATTTGTTCCTGCAAGTTATGTTTCTGTAATTTTTTTCACAACTTTGATTTCTTTTTTTGCTTCGATATTTACAATGCTTTTCTTCCTTTTTTTCAGCCTGACAGCTGCCCCGCCTTTTATAGTAGCCACTGAAACAGGGCCGGGACTAAGATTTCTGCAGGTATTTTGGATTATTTTTGCTGTTCCTGCAGCGGTTTTTATTTTTGCATATTTTTATCCCTCTATGGAAAAGAAATCTCTGGAATCAAAAATCAACAACGAGCTTCCTTTTGCAACAATTCATATGTCCTCTATTTCCAACTCTATGCTTGAGCCAAGCAAAATATTCAGCATTATAATCTCCACAGGAGAATATCCTAATCTTGAAAAAGAATTTACCAAACTTCTGAATGAAGTAAATGTATATGGATATGATTTAGTCAGTGCATTAAGAGACATGGCGTTTAACAGCCCGAGCAGAAAACTTGCAGATGTGTACAATGGGCTAGCAACAACGATAAATTCAGGTGGAGATCTTCCAGAATTTTTCGACAAAAGAGCGCAGACCCTTCTTTTTGAGCACCGGCTTGAGCAGGAAAAGCAGTCGAAAGCTGCTGAAACTTTTATGGATATATACATTAGCGTTGTCATCGCTGCACCGATGATTCTCATGCTTTTGCTTATGATGATGAGAGTAAGCGGGCTTGGAATAAGCCTTAGCACGTCGATGATAACTTTGGTAATGGTTCTGAGCGTTTCTGTCTTAAATATATTATTTCTGGCATTCCTTCAATTAAAACAGCCGACAGGTGGATGAGATGAAAAACATTCGTCCATGCCTGACCAAATGTGAGGATAAGATGAATAATATATTAAATAAAAATAAATTAAAAATTAGCTTAAACTTAATCGGTTTCATAGCAAATGCCCGCTTTATCAATAAAAATAAGTCAGTTGAATCATAAAAACTAATAAAATAAAAAATGGAATTAAAAAAAGGACACTGGATTGGGGTCGGTATTGGAATCTTAATAATAATTATCTCTCTGATTTTTATGAACACTAGATTTTTCTTTTTTATAATAGGAGTCGGTTTTTTGTCGCTGGCTGCTCCTTTTGTCATTGCAATAATCCGTGAAACAACTGTTGCTGCTGAAAAAGAAGATATGTTTCTGGAATTCTCAAGAAATCTTGTAGAAAGCGTAAAAGCAGGAACGCCCATAAGCAAAAGCATAATCAATGTCAAAAACAAGCCCTATGGTGTTCTCAGCGAAAACATAAAAAAATTAGCAAATCAGATTTCACTGGGGGTTCCGCTTGGTGCTGCGCTTCAGACATTTTCAAGAGATGTTAAAAATAAAACAATTTCCAGAGCATTAACTCTTATAGGGCAGGCAGAGAGAAGTGGGGGAGAAATAGGGGGAATTCTTGAATCTGTAACAGAAGCTGTCAGTACTGCTGACAAGCTCAAGAAAGAAAGAAAAGCTGCGATTTCAACGCTTGTTGTCCAGGGCTATATAATTTTCCTGGTCTTCATAGTTATTATTCTTGTTCTGCAGTTCCAGATCCTTCCTATGATAGTAGGAATAGTTCCTTCAGGAACTTCTCTTGGCATCGGCGGGCTTGGCGGAAGCGGTGCTCCTATAGATGAAGAAGAAATAGCAAATTCTTTCCTTTATCTTCTTTTGATTCAGGGGGCTTTTTCGGGATTGACAATCGGGAAGCTTTCAGAAGGAAATATCAAGCCAGGAATAAAACATTCTTTTGTATTAATGCTCATGGCATTCCTGATTTCAGCAGGAGCAAATGTGATTTTCGGAGGATGAAATGAAAAATTGCAAAGGTTCGCATGTCGGATTTGTAATTTCTTTTGTGATGTTCATAACTTTTGTTGTCTTTATTTATGTTCTTCTGGAATCCAGAACAGATTTTGGGCAGAACAAGCAAAACTCCCTTGAATACGTAAAATCTGAGATAATAGAAAGGGTTTCAGAAAATATGACAATAACTTCTTTAAATGTTAATTCTCCTGTGCCTTCTAATACTTGTTTTCATTTTGTGGGTTTTGGAGACAAAATATCAACAGGAAGCAAGATTATGGTTCAGAATGATTCAGGAAGTATTTTTACAGCTGACTTGTCTGCAGATAAGAAAGATTTTTATATTAATCGCGGCAGTGATATTGATTCAACTTTCTTTAAGATTTATTCTGCTGAAGATTTTCCTTCTGTAACTGAAACCGGAATGAGCTCTTGTGCAGATCTTAGCGAAGGGGCAGGCTACACAATCGGTCTTTCAAAAGAAGAGGATTATACATTTGAATCAAAGGTTCTCTGGCTCCTGAATAATTACACAACAAATTACAAAGCACTTAAAAAAGACATTAAAATCAGTCCGGGAGATGAATTTGGCTTTGCTTTCATTTACAACAACGGAACAGAAATAAAAACTCCTAGAATAAATGCAACAATAAATATTTATTCTGAAAGAATTCCTGTTCAGTATATAAAAACAGACTCAAAAAGAGAAACAGGCTTTATTGATGTGGTGGTGTGGTAAAATGAAAATATTGATTAGAAAAATTTTAATGCAGGAGGCAGTTGATAAGTACTGTTAAAAGTATTAAATGACAAAGTTATTTCAGCTAAATTGAGCTGTATTATTAATAAAAATAGATTACACATTAAAAAATGCTAAAAAAAACAAATAAACGCGGCTGGATAAGAATAGTCGAGACTTTCGCAGCTATCCTGATTATTGCAGGGATTACCCTTTTGGTCATAGGAAGAGATAACAGTAAGGAAGAAAATCTTTCCACTAAAGCGTACAGCGACGAAACATATATGCTAGGAGAAATTCAGCTAAACAGCACTGTCAGGGACGAGATAATCGGCATTGATGCATCAAATCTTCCTGTAGAATGGACAGGTTTTGACACAGCTGCCAACATCACAAAGGCAAAAATAAATGAAAGCACCCCAAGTTATCTTGAATGCATCGGAAAAATCTGCTCTACA
>JAPLXX010000046.1 GCA_026395855.1 Candidatus Pacearchaeota archaeon
ATATGATTTAAAAGCTCTAGGCCTTGTTTTAGGAATGCCGACTTGGATGACTTCAAATTTGTAAAGAAAAATGTTAAATAAAAAATGATAAAAGATAAATAAAAATGGAACCAAACACAAACAAAATACTTGAATCACTAAGTCCTAACGAAAGAAAGATTATTCAGCACCTTGAAGAAAAAAGCATAGCTGAAATATGCAAAAAGTCCAGTCTTGACAAGGTTTCTGTCACAAGGTCGCTTGAATATCTGAAGAACAAGGGAATTGTAAGTATATTTACAAAACAAAAGAAGATAGTTGATGTCGGGGTCAACGGGGCTTTGTATAGAAAAAAAGGGCTTCCTGAAAGAAGGCTTATTAATCTCCTTAATGAAAAAAGAATCCTTAAGTTGGAAGATGCCCAGAAACAAAGTAAGCTTTCTGAAGAAGAATTCAAGGCATCTCTTGGCGTTTTGAAGAAAAAAGCGTTTATAGAATTAAAAAATGAAAAGATAATCCTGAACGCTAAAAAAGAGGAAATCTCAAAAAAAAGTCTTGAAGAAATCTTTATTGAATCTCTTCCTCTTGAATATAACTCTTTGAATTCAGAGCAGATGTTTGCTTTTAAATCCCTTGAAAAAAGAAGAAATATCCTTGAATTAACAGATGAAAAAATTATAGAGATAGAAGTCACAGAGCTTGGAAAAAAAATAATAAGCCTTGGAACAAAGAGTTCTGAGCTAATAGAGCAGATAACACCTGAAGTGCTGCAAAAAGAATCCTGGAAAGGAAAAAGATTCAGAAGATATGATATCAGTCTTCCTGTATCAAAAATAGAAGGCGGAAAAAGGCATTTTGTAAACCAGGCGGTTGATTATGCAAGAAATATATGGAAAGATATGGGCTTCAAAGAAATGTCAGGTGACATGGTTGTCAGCTGTTTCTGGAATTTTGACGCATTATTCACAGCACAAGATCATCCTGTTCGGGAAATGCAGGACACTTTCTTTCTTAATAAAAAGACAGAACTTCCTGATAAAAAATTAGTAAAAGCTGTCAAAGAAAGCCATGAAAAAGGAGTTGACAACAGCATTGGCTGGAATTATTCCTGGAACGAAGAAGAAGCAAAAAAGCTTGTTCTAAGAACCCACACAACATGCCTGTCTGCACAAACTCTTGCAAAATTAAAACCAGAAGAAATTCCTGTAAAATTCTTCGCAATTGGAAAATGCTTCAGGAACGAAACCCTTGACTGGAGCCACGGCTTTGAATTCAATCAAACAGAAGGAATTGTCATTGACAAAAATGCAAACTTCAGGCATTTGCTCGGCTATCTTAAGCAATTTTTCAAAAAAATGGGATTTGAAAAAGTAAGATTCCGTCCAGGTTATTTCCCATACACAGAGCCAAGTGTTGAAATAGATGTTTTTCATCCAGAAAGAAAAGTCTGGCTTGAGCTTGGTGGTGCAGGAATTTTCCGACCAGAAGTAACAATTCCTCTTCTTGGAAAAAATATACCAATTCTCGCCTGGGGTCCTGGTTTTGACAGAATAATAATGGATTATTATAAAATAAAAGACCTGAGGGATTTTTACAAAAACGACCTCGCGCAGCTTCGAAAAATGAGGTTTTGGGTGAAATAAAAAAATGACAAACGAAAATAGCAACTGCATTTTCTGCAAAATTGTGAAAGGAGAAATTCCTGCTGTGAAAATCTGGGAGGATAAAAATTATTTTATTATGTTAGATTCTCATCCAATTAATCCAGGGCATACATTAGTAATTCCAAAAAAACATGATGAATATATTTTTGATTTAAATGACAGAGAGTATGTAGAATTAATACTAAAAGCTAAAACAGTTGCTAAAACATTAAAAGAAAAACTTAAACCAAAAAGAATAGGTATAGCTGTCGAGGGTTTTGGTGTTCCTCATGTTCATATTCATTTAGTTCCTTTAAATAAAGGGAATGAATTAAATCCTGAAAGAGCAAAACATATGGATGAAAATAAATTGAAATTAATGGCAGAAAAAATAACAGGAAAATAAAATGGCAATCGTAACCTTCGGCAAAAAGCAGTTTGAAAAAGACATTGGAACTCTCGACGAGAAAATGAAAAACAGGATTTCTATGTTTGGAACACCTATCGAGAGAGAGGATGAAAAAGAAATAAGCATTGAAATTTTTCCAAACCGCCCTGATTTGCTTTCATATCAGGGATTTAAGCGTGCCTTTCTTGGATTTCTCGGCAAAAAGACAGGACTTTTGCAATACAAAGTAAATAAGCCAGAGGAAAAATATAAAGTAATTGTAGATTCTTCTGTAAAAGATATAAGACCTTACACAGCTTGTGCGATTGTTCGGGATTTAAAGCTTGACAATGAAAAAATAAAAGAAATAATTGAAATGCAGGAAAAACTGCATGAAACAGTCGGAAGAAAAAGGAAAAAAGCAGCTATTGGAATTTATCCTCTGGAAAAAATAGAGCTTCCTATAACTTTCAAAGCTGTAGAACCTGACAAAATAAGATTTATTCCCCTTGAAATGGATAAAGAACTTTCAGGCTTGGAAATTCTTCAAAGGCATCCTGCAGGAAAAGAATATTCACATCTGCTTGCGGGAAAAATCAAATTCCCTGTTTTTGTCGATGCCAAAGAGCAGATTTTAAGCATGCCACCGATAATTAATTCCCAGCTTACAGGAAGGGTAACAACTGAAACAAAAGATGTTTTTGTAGAATGCTCTGGTTTTGATTTCAACATTCTAAAAATCTGCCTGAATATAATTGTCACATGCCTGGCAGATATGGGCGGGAAAATTTATCAAATGGAACTCAAAGGATTAAAGACCACAACCCCTGATTTAACATCAAGAGTTATGAAAATTTCTCTTGAAAACACAAACAAGCTTTTAGGAATAAACCTGAATGAAAAACAGCTGAAAGAACTTCTTGAAAAAATGGGCTATGATTACAAAAATAAAATAGCTGAAATTCCCGCATGGAGGGTGGATGTTCTTCATGAAGTTGATTTAATAGAAGATGTTGCCATAGCATACGGCTATGAAAATTTCATTCCCGAAATTCCGGAGATTTCTACTATAGGAGAAGAAAAGTCAGAGGAAAAAATAAAGAGAAATATCGCCCAAATTTTAGCAGGTATTGGTCTTTTAGAAGTTTCAAGCTATCATTTGACTAACAAACAAAATCAAATAGAAAATATGGGTCTAAGTGAAAAAGAAAGGGTAATAGAAGTTGAAGAGTCAAAAACAGAATATACAATTTTAAGGAAAAATTTAACTTCTTCTCTGCTGAAAATCCTCTCTGAAAATGTTGATTCAGAATATCCTCAGAAAATATTTGAGATAGGAAAAACTTTTGATATCTCTGCAGAAAATATCACTGAAAAAGAAACCCTTGCATCTGCAATCACTCCTGGAAATTTCACAGAAATACGACAGACTCTTGAATACCTTTTCAGAATGCTTGATTTAGAAATTTCTTTCAGCGAACCAAAAAATCTTCCTGTCTGGTTTATAGAAGGAAGAACAGCTGAAATCTCGCTGAAAGGCAGGAGTATCGGCTTTATCGGAGAAATACATCCAAAAATACTGAAAAACTGGAAGATAAAAATGCCTGTTGCATTATTCGAAATTCAACTCGAAGAAGTTTTTAGGGATGTTTTGAAAAATTAATAAAGGGAATTTTAATGTTATAACAATTTTGGCAGAGAATTACATGTATTTTAAATTAACTAGATTAAACTGAGGATTATAATTTTAAAAAGATATCATAAACTCATTATATATCTTATTAGCATTAAATTAGGGTGGGCGAGCATATTGACTTGACTAAAATATTAAATAAATAACAAGACAATGTGCAAGCAGGAAGGGAAAGAAAAACTCACCCAAAATAACCTTTATTGTTTTCTTCTGCTTTGTTATCCTGATGTTTTTCAACTTTTTCGAAAATGCCAGCAAGCTCTTTCTTTATGCCCTGCCAGAGATTGTAGGAGTTTCTTATGAACTCTGCTTCTTTTGTTTCGTCAAATTCCAAATCTCTTTCAACAAATTTAATCTCGTTCTGGACAAGCTGCTTGTAAACCTCTGTAAGCTTCTTTTTTTCTTCAGACCCTATCATTTTCAGAATACTGAAAACAAACATCGGCACATTTACAGGATTAAGAAGATTCTCAATAAGCCTCATGTAATTTGCAAGCCTGTCACCGACCATTCTCCTAATTTCCCTTATGAGCAAATCTGTCTCTGTCTCAGCTATTTTTTCAACATAAAAATCTTTATTCATTTCCTCAAAGCCGGGCAGCTTATGCTGTTTTTGAAGTTTTTCATATTCTTTTTTTAGGGTTTCAAGACCCATTCCTGTTTTTGTCATGCTCTTTGTTATTCTGCTCTTTTTATAAATATATTGAAAGCCTGTGCTGAGAATTGAACTCAGGACCTCAACATTACCAATGTTGCGCTCTAACCGGCTGAGCTACACAGGCTTATAGCTAATGTTATTATTATAGTATAAAAATTTAAGGTTTTTTAATGCCTGGTTTTAATAGTGAGATAAATAAAGATGGATGATATAATTTTAGTTTAAAGCTGGTTCAATAAAATAATACTAAAAATAACATAGTCCTTTGATTAAAAGATAATCATTTTTTCCCTGACTTAAGAATCAAGAAAACCAAAAGCACTATTAAAAGTGCAAGCGATAAGAATCCAAATATTATAGACAGCAAGCCGAAAAGGTTTTTAAAAAGAGCTGTTGAGGAAACAAAATATAAAACAAGCGAGACCACAAACAAAATCAAAAACATAATCAGGTTTCTTGATGAAATTCGAATTTTCCTTTTCAAAGAATCAAGCTTTCCTACCCCTTTTACCGTCTTTTTAACCATGTTGTACTTTAATTATTTCAAGTTTATAAAGATTACCCAGAAGGCAGCCATTCAAATTTAACAACATAACCAGTAATGTCTGCAGCCTGGGTCACAATTGTTTTGCCCCATCCAAGATATTCATCAAAAAAAACCTCACGCTCAGATGAAACTCCTAAATGAAGATTCTGATTGCTTATTATAAACAAAGCTCCCAGAACCAAAAGCTTGACAATTATTATTGGAATTTTCATTTTAACCAGTGCTGTTTCCTGTTTTTATTCCAATAACTTTGCCAGTAGCTTCGAAAGCATGACCAAGGGCTGTTTTTAGCCATAAAAAATAAACCCGCATAGATGAAAGTCCATCGCCTATGCTTGAAAAATTAAAATCAGAGCCGCTTACCATTAAAAAAACAAAGAATATTACAGCCAAAACACCCAAAAGTATAAACAAAAATGCAAATTTTGTCCTAAGACTATTCCATTTAAGCCCAAGAAAAAGAACCAAAATAGCAGTTACCACCAAAATTATCAGCATATTCATTCAAACTAAAACTCTTTTACATATAAAAATATTTCTAAATCAAACTATAGGCCATTGTTCCAAGCAGAATCAAATCCACGAGAACAAATGTATAAAATATGACTTTGTCTATTTTTCCACCTGTTGCAACAATTCCTTTTGAAACCCCTTTTAGCGGCCAAAACGGTCTTATTCCCTGAACAGTGAAGCTGTCTGCAAAAAGATGAAAACTATATCCTACAAAAAAAGGAAGAGCAAGTATTGGATAAAAAAAAGCAATAATAAATGAGAGAATTATCGCTGCAGTATAACTGTGAATTATTCCCCGGTGTTCTGTCATAGCCTGAACAGGAGCTGCAATTTTTTTTCTTCCTATATATGAAAATCCAGAGTCAACATCTGGAAAAAAGCTTGAAAACAAAACTATTGGAATAAATATAAGCGGCTTTGTAACCTGAGTTGAAAAATAAAGTGCAACAGCAAGCCCTATGGCTACATGGGTTTTCCATATCATATAGTATTATGGAAAATTGTAAATATAAACCTAACGAGTTATGTTTAAAGACGAGGATAATTAATAAGAAGGATGCGTTTATTTAATATTTATTAGGGGGTTTTTAGCAACTAACAAATATTTAAAAGAGGATATTATAATATAAATGTAAAAGCCCTGATTCAACCAAGCATGGACGAAGCTGCGGCGAGTGAATGAAATGAGCAAAGCCCCATAGTACAGCGGTCAAGTATATCGGCCTCTGAAGCCGGTGACCCAGGTTCGAATCCTGGTGGGGCTATATTACTATAAAAAATGAAAGCAAATCAGAGATTTTCATTCATTCGCTATCAGGAAAATATCAAATGAAAAGATTTTTCAGATTCAGATACCCAAAACTGGCATTGATTTGCATTTCAATAGTTGTATCTTTTTTTCTTTTCGGCAACGCACAGGTTCAAAGCATAATTTCTGGCTTAAACAGCCTGACATATCTTGGAATTTTCATTGCAGGACTGCTTTTTTCATTCGGGTTTTCAACACCTCTTGCAATAGGCTTTTTCCTTACAGCATCACCTGAAAATATTTTTCTTGCAACATTTATTGGAGGCGTTGGCGCGATGCTCTCAGACTTGCTTATTTTTCATTTCATAAAATTTTCAGTAATGGATGAATTCAACCGCCTTGAAAAAACAAAACCAATGAAAATGATGATAGATGAAATCGATAAAGATATCAAAAAGAAGATTCGAAATTATCTCGCTTTTTTCCTTGCCGGAATAATCATTGCCTCACCTTTGCCTGATGAATTGGGAGTGGGAATGCTTGCAGGATTAACAGCAATAAAGCCAAAAATTCTTGCATTAATAAGTTTCATAATGAATAGCGTTGGAATTTTCTTAATGCTTTGGCTTGGAAATGCTTTTTAATTTAGAATTATAATTTTATCCTGAAGTCTTCAGCTGTCTTGGGATTTTTTTCATGCTGATCCATTTTGCCTTTAAGCAGACAGTCATAGCAGATATGAATTGTTCCGTCTTTGTCTTTGATTCTTCCTGTTCCCCTACACTTCTTGCATTCCATTTCGCTTACCATGTATTTCAGAATAAAGAGCTATATTTAAGCATTGTTAAGATGCGAAATAATCGAAATAATCACTAGATTTAAATATATGCCAGTGTTGTATAAAATATGGCAGATGAAAAAGAAATCGGAAAGGTTTCAAGCTATTTTAGCCATGTGGAAGTCGCTGCTATAAAGCTTTCAGGAATTCTGAAAGTCGGTGACACAGTTCATATAAAAGGACACACAACGGATTTTGAAGTAAAGGTGAACAGCATACAGATAGAAAGAGCAGAAGTAAAAACTGCGAAAAAAGGCGACCACATTGGCATAAAAGTCCCTGATAAAGTCAGGCCCAGCGATGTTGTTTTCCTTGTTAAATAAAAGGATTACTAAAAAACCTTAAATAGACTTCTCAGCTTTATTTTTTAAGCAGAGCGCAGCGTTTAAACAAAGTGAAGTTTGCCCAGATTCTGCCAAGCATGGACGAAGCTGCGGCGAGAACGCGAAGCGTTTGAGCCTTAAGCCGACCACGCATAGGCGGCTTTGGGTGAGCGAGCAAAGCGAGTGAGCCCCCGTAGTTCAGAGGCCAAGAATGCAGCCCTCTCAAATGGCAATGCAGTTGACATTTGTTTTCCAAATGTCATTTTTCGTTGCCAGGAAATGCTTGAAGTTTAGCTCGATGAGAGAAAAACTTCTGTTCTCTTAGAACAAAGCAATTTCCAATAGGGAACGGCTGTGACCCGAGTTCGAATCTCGGCGGGGGCGTGTGCTTTTTTAGTTGTAATTTAATATGTATATTCAACAACATAAACTCTTTTTAAACTGAATTCTATAACAATTAAAATGGTAAAAGACAGAACAAAATATTCTTCAATGCTGGGAACTCGTTATGGAAAAGATATGAGTCCTATTTTTTCTGACGATTTTAAGTTTCGAGCATGGAGGCAATGCTGGATAGCTCTTGCAGAAGCCCAATGTGAGCTAGGCCTGGCAGGAGTCACTCCTCAGCAAGTTGCTCAGTTAAAACAATATGCAACAGAAATTAATTATGATGTCGCTGAGGCAAAAGAAAGAGAAATAAGACACGATGTAATGTCTCATGTTTATGCATTTGGACAGCAATGTCCTGAGGCAAAAGGAATAATTCACGCAGGGGCAACTTCTTGTGATATTACAGATAATGCAGAATTGATACAAATATATGAGGCACTGGATCTTACAAGAAAAAAACTTGTAAATCTCCTTGGATTATTTGGAAATTTTGCAAGGCAATACAGGGATTTGCCTATTTTAGCATTTACTCATTTTCAGGCAGCGCAGCCAACAACACTTGGAGAAAGAGCTGCAATGTGGGGCTATGCATTTACAATGGATTATGAACAAGTTAGAACTCTGCAGCAAAACAAAAGGCTTAGGGGATTAAAAGGAGCTACAGGAACTCAAGCAAGTTTTTTAGAGCTAGCTGAAGGAAATGAATTTCTTGTCATAGAATTAAACAAAAAATTTTTGGAAAAATTAGGCTATGATAAAGATTTTCCAATAACAAGCCAGACATATCCTAGAAAATATGATTCTATGATTTTAGCAACATTAGCAGGAATTGGTGAATCCGCACATAAGTTTGGAACAGATATAAGATTAATGCAACATAGAAAAGAAATGGAAGAGCCTTTTGAAAAAGACCAAACAGGAAGTTCTGCAATGCCATATAAAAGAAATCCTATGAGGTCAGAAAGAATGTGTGGATTAGCAAGAAGTTTGCTTGCGCGTGAATTAGAATCAAGAATGACAGCTTCTGTTCAGTGGCTGGAAAGAACACTTGATGATTCTGCTCCAAGAAGAGATTATATTGCACAGGCATTTTGTGCAGTAGATGAAGTTTTGAATCTTGCAATGAACATAATGGAAAGACCTGTTGTCTTCCCAAGAATGATTAAAAGACATTTAGATTTAGAATTGCCTTTCATGGCAACAGAGAATATTATGATGACTGCTGTCAAAAAAGGAAAAGACAGGCAGGTAATCCATGAAGCAATAAGGGGAGTTTCCCAGGAAGCTGCAAGAAGAATAAAAGAAGAAGGAGATAATAATCATCTTTTGGAAATGCTGGCAGCAGACCCAAAAATAGGAATGACGAAAGCTGAATTAGATGCTATCGTCGATGTAAGAAAATTCATAGGAAGAGCTCCTCAGGAAGCAGATGAATTTGTTGAAAAGATTGTTGAACCAATTCTGAACGAAGAAAAAGCCTGTCTTGGATTACATTCTAATGTTCAGGTATAAGAAATTTTTAAAGAATTCCTTATCACAGGAATAATTAAAAACTATACTATTATTTATTTGGGGGGCAATTAAAATGTCATTCAATGATTTGCTCAAAGGGGTGCAAATTATAGCAATAATTTGTAATCAGTGGGGGGACAGTGGAAAAGGAAAATTTTCAGATTATTTTGCTTCTCAATGGGCAGATGTTACAGCAAGAGGAACAGGTGGAAACAATGCAGGACATACTGTCATTGTAAATGGAAAAGAAAAAATTTTTCATTTGATTCCTGCAGGAATATTGTATGATTCCCTTGGAAAAATTACAATTCTTGGCAATGGAATGGTAATAGATATTTCTTCTTTAACTAAAGAAATTGATGAACTCATTACAGGGGGGATTTCCTGTAACAATCTGATGATAAGCAAAGATGCAAATGTTATCATGCCATATCATATCCGCAGAGACCAAGCCAGAGATCAATCTCAAAAAGACGGAGGTATAGGTTCTACAGGAAGAGGTATAGGTCCATGCTATGCAGACAAAATTGCAAGAAGAGGTGTTTTCATAGCAGATTTGTTTGATAGGGAAAAATTAATAAAAAAAATTGAAAAAATAAAGAAAGATGGTATTTATCCAGAACAAGTTATAAACACAGATGAGATTATAGATATTTTAATGACTTTTACTGAAAGAATCAGGCCATTTGTTAAAGATACTGTTTCTGAGATGCACAAATTTGTTAGAGAAGGTAAAAAAATCTTATTAGAAGGGGCGCAGGGCTTGCTATTAAGTGTGGAAAATGGAACATATCCTTATGTTACGTCTTCTGATTGCTCCCTTAATGGAACAGCCAGCGGCGTTGGTTTATCTGCAAAAATGATTGACTTGCCTTTGGGAATTGTTAAATTTCCTTTTATGACAAGGGTTGGCGGCGGAGCTTTTCCAACAGAACTTGGGGGCAAAAAATCTGAGGATTATTGTGCTGAAAAAGGACATGAAAAAGTTAATGAATTAATTCAATATGAAATACCTCACCAAATAATAGGCAGCGAGGTCATATACAATAAAGCTGATCTAAAAATATTAACAATGATAAATTCAAATGATGAATTTATTAGGGGCATTGGAATCAGGCTTGCTGCGGGAGAATATGGTGCAACAACAGGACGTCCAAGAAGAATAGGCTGGACAGATGCTGTCGCTGCCAGATATGCTGTCGGAATAAATGGTCCTTTAATAATTTTAACAAAACCAGATTCTTTGTCTGGCATAAATAATTTCAAATTATGTTATGGTTATAAAAATGGAGATGCAACAACAGAAATTTTCTCCAGAGAAGACGAAGTTTTAAGAAAATCAGAACCTATTCTCAAAACATATGAAGGATATGAAGATATAAGTGATATTCAGAATTATGACAACTTACCTGCAGGTTTAAAAGAAGCAATTGGAGATTTTGAGAGGTTTACAGGCGGCAAAGTTGTTATTGTCTCCACAGGCTCTGCAAGTGAGAATACGATTGTAAGATAATTTATAACTTCTTAGCTTTATCCTAAAAAATGAAAAACGATGAATGTATAATTTATTTTATAACAAAAAGAGGAAGCAAACAAATTTGGTATAAAGATAAATATGGATGGAAGCAGAAGAGTGGGAAAGGCATTATAAGAAAAGTAACAGCAGAACAATTTTTATCTCATCTATTGCCTGCTCTGACAGAAGAATACAAAGATAAAGTGAGTATTAATGTTAAAAGATTAAAAAAGGAAAAATGAATAAATACCAAAAAGAAGAAAATATTTCAAAAGTAATGGACACTCTTGCCCAGCACTTCAACTACAAAGAGCGCACAACATTAAACAGGATGAGAAAAAAACCAAATGCCTTCAAAGTCCTAATTGCTTGTCTGCTTTCTCTAAGAACACAGGATAAAAATACTGAAAAAGCATCAAACCAGCTTTTTGCAGTCGCAGACACGCCTGAAAAAATCATTAAACTTCCTATGAAAAAATTAGAAAAGCTAATTTTCTCCTCTGGTCATTATAAAAAGAAAGCCAGAACCTTAAAGCATGTTTCAAAAATAATTCTTGAAGAATTTCATGGAAAAGTTCCCAATACAAGAGAAGAGCTTATGAGTATTAAAGGCATTGGTCCAAAAACAGCAAATATTGTTCTTGCTTTTGCTTATGGAAAAGAAGTTTTGCCTATTGACACTCACTGCCACAGAATTCCAAACCGTTTAGGCTGGGTAAAAACAAAAACACCAGAACAAACAGAAGCAGAGCTTGAAAAAATTCTTCCGAGAAAATACTGGCCGGAATTTAATGCTTTGTTCGTCCTTTTTGGGCAAACTATATGCCAACCAATCTCGCCCAGATGCTCTCAGTGCCCTGTTCGAAAATACTGCCCAAGAATAGGAGTTATAAGAAGTAGATAGCTTTAAAAATAAATTTTTCTAAGTTCTATTATGAAGAGAAGCTCAAGACGCTGGAAAAAGAAAGGCCAGATGAGATGGAAATGGCAGAGAAAACGCCTTAGAAAAGAAAAGCACAAAAGAAAAGCAAGAAGAGCGAGATCTGTATAGTTCTGCAAATAATTTTATAAATAAAATTCTTAGAGCAAGAAGTGTATAAGTATATTTCTTGATATAATAATCTATAAAAGTATTCCTTTTTGAGATAAAATAGGAGAATAGATACTTCAAATGGAGATAGACTGGCTTAAAAAAACCAAAGTTGAAATAGATGAATCAATAGGATTTATTGTAAATGAAGCAGGGGGATTGGGCTATAACAATGCAAAAAGAACAGAGCTTTCTGATAGAATATCTGTCCTATGCAAATTCTATGCAGGCGTGGAAAAAGAATTATTGGCAGTTTTGGAAGCTGCTGCAAAAAAAGGGGCAGGAACATTGGAAGAATATGTAGAAATATCAGAAAAGCGTTATCATGGAGGAAGTGGCGGCGACGGGCTAATTTTCTATAACGGGCTGCATCATCTTCAGGAGAAAGCCCATAATTACATGCTTATTAAATCCAGAGATTTTTTCAGGAATTGCTTCAGGAAAATAAAATCAATAAAATAATCACAACAATATTTATAAGCCAAAGTTTCTTAAAATATTCACGCCTAGCGTCAAAGGCCAAATTGACGCGTCAAAGTAAAATTTGACAAATTTAAAAATAAAATGGCTTCTGAAATCTGGACAGAAAAGTATCGCCCGTCAAAATTCTCAGAGATTGTAGGTCAGGATAATATAGTCAAAAAAGTTGAATCTCTTACAGCTTCTCTTAATGTTCCTCATCTTTTGCTTGCAGGTCCTGCTGGAACAGGAAAATCCACTCTTGCCCTGATAATTGTAAAAGAGCTTTTTGGAAAAAACTGGAGAGAAAGCTATCTTGAGCTTAATGCTTCTGATGAAAGAGGAATTAATGTTGTAAGGGAAAAAGTAAAAAACTTTGCCAGGACAAAATCTCTGGGAAATGTGCCGTTTAAGATAATTTTCCTTGATGAAGCAGATGCATTGACACCTGAAGCTCAGCAGGCTCTTAGAAGAACAATGGAGAATTATTCTGCAACCTGCAGATTTGTCTTGTCCTGCAACTATTCAAGCAAAATTATAGATCCTATACAATCCAGGTGCGCTATTTTCAGATTCAAGCTTATGGAGAAGAAAGACATAGATAAAATTATTAATAAAATTGCAGAAGGAGAGAAATTAACCATTGCGCCAGAAGCTCTTGAATTAATATATGAAGGAAGCGAAGGAGACTGCAGAAGATGCATTAACATTCTTCAGTCAACAGCATCAATTTCCCCATTAATAAATTATGACTTGGTTTCAACAATAATTTCAAATGCAAAGCCAAAAGATATTCGGGTTGTTCTTGATTATGCAATCTCTGGAGATTTCCAGAAAGCAAGAGAAAAGCTTCTTGATGTGATGCTAAAAGAAAGCATCTCTGGGCAGGATGTTATAAAATCAATCCAGAAAGAAGTCTGGAATCTTCCTGTAGAGCCAGAAGTAAAAGTAAAGCTCACAGAAAAAACAGGAGAGGCAGAGTTCAGAATTGTTGAAGGCTCAGACCCTTTTATTCAGCTGCAAAGTCTTCTTGCAAGTTTTGTTCTTGCGGGCTTGGGGCTGTAAAAAGAAAATGAAATTAATTTATACAGCATATCCTGAGGAATATGCTTATTTTAGAAGCCATATTTTTAAATATGTTTTAGAACATAAATGTGTCCCTTTGGGGCCTATGGATGATTGGTTAAGCGGTTTTATTAAAAATAGTGTTCTTGAAAATGCAAGTTTAGACTTAGTAAGCAGATGCGATGGTCTATGGGTTTTTGGTAACCCTGCTGATGAAATTTCGGGAATTATGAGAGTAGCAGAAGAACTAAATAAACCAATTAAGCGTTTCTTAATAATTGATAGTAAAGAAATAAGAGAGGAAAAATGAATACCACTGCAATAAACTGGACAGAAAAATACCGCCCGAAAAACTTTATAGACATTGAGGGGCAAAGCCAGGCGATTTTTCTGCTGAAAGATTTTTTGAAAAAATTCGGAAGCGAAAACAAAGCTGTTATTATCCACGGTCCGCCCGGAACAGGAAAAACTTCTCTTGCTTATGCTGCTGCAAATGAAAACAAGGCAGAGCTTTTTGAATTAAATGCTTCTGACCTGAGAAATCGTGAAAAATTAAGGGAGATATTAAGGCCTGCAACAGAGCAAAGGTCTCTGACAAAAGAAAACAAAATAATTCTTGTTGATGAAGTAGACGGCATTTCTGAAACAGATCGCGGCGGACTTCTGGAGCTTCTTGCTCTGGTTGAATCGTCTTCATATCCCCTAATAATAACTGCAAATGACATCTGGGACAGAAAATTCACAGCATTAAGAAAAAAATCAGAATTAATACAATTAAAAGAAATAGATTACAAAACAATAAAAAATGTTTTAGTGTCTCTTTTGAGAAAAGAGAAGAAATTTCTTGACAATGATGTTCTGACAAATATTTCTATAAAGGCCCGCGGAGATTTGCGGGCAGCTATAAATGATTTGCAAATAGCATCTGGAATGAAAGACCCTTCGCAGATAATTGTTGATGAAAGAAACAAGGAAATGGATATTTTCTCTGCATTGAGAATGATATTCAAAGGAAAGCCTACAGAAAGCATGCTGCAGATTTTTGATTCTGTCAAAATGCCTATAGATGAAATAATGCTCTGGGTAGAGGAAAATATTCCTGCAGAATATTCTGGAGTAGAGCTGGCAAAAGCAATTGATGCATTAAGCAAAGTTGACATATTCAAAAGAAGAATTTACCGCCAGCAATACTGGCGTTTTCTTGTTTATGAAAACGCTTTGCTAAGCTATGGAATTTCAAGCGCGAAAAAAAATGTCAAAACAGGATTTACAAGCTATAAGAAACCAACCAGAATCCTGAAAATCTGGCTGAACAACCAGAAAAATGAAAAAAAGAAATCAATAGCAATAAAATACGCGCAGTATTCCCATGTCGGAGAAAAAAGAGCAATGGCAGAATTTTCCCTGATAAAGCCTTTTCTTAAAAATTCAGGAGTTCAGAAAGAATTGAAGCTAAATGAAGAAGAAGTTGAATATCTGAATAGAGTTGAACAAAGTGCATAAAAGAATTTTTAAGTTCTAAAAGAAACTTCCTTTACAACATCATATTTCCTACCATCTTCATCAACCCAGCCGTTTGCTTTTAATTTTTCATATACAGGAGAACCTTCTTGACAAAGAAAGACCGGACAATAACGAAGAGTATCATCCATAAAAGACATACCTTCAATTTTAACTACATCCACACTACTTAAAACATTTCCCATTCCATTAACCATTTCTTTCACTTTTGAATTTTCTACACAAATAAGCGCCAAATTTTTTGCCATTTTGAATGATTATAAAAAGGATATATTAAACCTTAAAAAGATATCTATACTTAGAAAGTATAAATTAAAAAATCGATGACTAATTTTATAAACATCTTGCTCCTTTTCTTATAATGGCTTATGACATAATTGTAGGACGGGATGCTGCTGATAAAAAATCCTTTGGGGCGCGCGGACTTGTTTATATCGGAAAAGGCTATGTAAAAATGGGCCAGTATACTTCTCTAAGCAACAAAATTTTTATGGATATTGCAAGAAGTCATGTTGTTCTCGTGGCGGGGAAGAGGGGCTCGGGAAAGTCTTATACCCTCGGCGTTATAGCAGAAGAGCTTTCAGCTCTTCCAAAAGAAGCAGGCCAGAATATTGCTTCAATAATTTTTGACACAATGGGGATTTACTGGACAATGAAATTCAAAAATGAAAAAGACAAAGAGCTTTTGAGAGAATGGGATTTAAAGCAAAAAAATCTTCCTGTCAAGATTTTCGTTCCTTTCGGATATTATGACGCTTATTTGGAAAAAGGAATTCCTGCAGACGATGTTTTCGCCCTTGATGTTAATGAAATGAACCCTGAAGATTGGGTTCTCACATTCGGCTTAGATTTGATAAATCCTATAGCTGTTCTTATACAAAGAGTATTGACAAAGCTGAAAGAAGAAGGAAATTACGACCTGAACGATGTTCTTGCAGCTCTTGAAAAAGAGGAAAAGGTTTCTCAGGAAACAAAAAACGCAGCTGTTGGTTTGTTTGAAGCAGCAAATACCTGGGGAATATTTGCAAAAAAAGGGGAAGAAGCAACAAAAATAGAAAATCTGGTAAATGCCGGAACAACAACTGTCCTTGATTTAAGCGTTTACAACGCTGTTGGAGTTTTTAACATAAGAGCCCTGGCAATAAGCCTTATTTCAAGAAAAATATTTAATTCAAGAATGGCTTCAAGAAAAGAAGAAGAAACAGATTCTGTTTCAAAAGGACTTGATTATTTCTCAGGAGAAATGAAAAAAGACAACCCTCTTGTCTGGATATTTATAGATGAAGCTCATGAATTTCTGCCTCTGAACGGAAAAACAGCTGCAACAGACGCGCTTATCCAGCTTTTGAGAGAAGGCAGGCAGCCTGGAATTTCTGTTGTTCTTGCAACACAGCAGCCAGGCCAGATACACACAGATGTAATGACCCAGTCAGATATAGTAATCTCGCACAGGGTTACATCAAAGCCAGATGTAGAAGCATTGAATTACATAATGCAGTCTTATATTCTTGAAAGCATAAAAAAGCAGATGGATGACCTTCCTTCTCTGAAAGGCTCGGCAATTATTCTTGATGATAATTCAGAGAGAATTTATCCTATGCAGATTCACCCACGATTTACCTGGCATGGCGGTGAAGCTCCGACAGCTATCAGAGCTGAGAAGAAATTGTAAGATTTAAAAAGAACAAAACGACGTTATTTCTATGGAAAGTCAAAAACATAGCCCCGGTATTGAAAGAAAGGTAAGACATTCAGGTATAGCAAAAGATGCATTTGCAGCAACAAGGGGATTGCCAACAAGAGAAGAGAGAATAAGAGAAATTATCAAGACTAAAAGAATGCAGGGAATATTAAACAGAGAATGCAGAGAGTTCTATAACGCCAACTTAAATACCGGTTATAATCCTGCGAGATAAAATTAAAGCACTATAAAATCAACTCTTATTCTGTATCTGTAGGGTGCTATTTCACCTGCTTTTTTAACTTTTATAATTTTAATTTTTTTATTATGCTCTAAAGCTTCAAACTTGACTTTTCCAACAACACCGGCAATTTCATCTTCTTTGCAAAAATCATAATAAAACACCCTGGTTCCCTTCTTTGACAGCAAAAAAGCTTCTCTCAAAAAACTATCTTTAAGCTGGGGCCTAGGCATGACAATAACATCAAATTTGTGAGGAATATTTTTATCTCCAATAACCAATCCCTTATTAACTTTTAAAGCAATTCTTTTAATATCTCCATTTAATAAAATTAATTTCCCTTTAACCTTATTCAGCCCTATATTCATCTCAGCGTATTTATTAGCTTCTTTATTTATTTCATTAGAATAAACCTTTCTTGCTCCAGAGTTCTTGGCTATAACAATTGAATAAGGCGCAACACCGGCAAACATTACTAAAACTTCATCTCCTTTTTTTATTATTCCGGCAATTTCTTTTCTTTCATTGCTCAATCTGGAAGAAAAATAAGCGTTATCAATATTAAATCTAAAAACGCAGTTATTTTCCCTGTAAACAGCCTCTTTTGTTTTAATCCCTGCAAGATATTTTGTTTCCTGCTTTCTAAGCCGACCCTTGAATTTTCCTGTTTTTTCAAGTATAGTTGTTATTGACTTATTAGTCTTAAGAATTTTATTTGCAAATTTCTTTTTATCTCCTACTTTAGCTCCTCGGCTAAATTTAACAAGAGCTATGTTTCCCAGAATGTCAAAAGCGCCGGATGCATTTTTTTTATTTTTTAATTCATTTTTTGGCATAAACATCTAAAGAGTTGTTATAATTTAAAGCTTATGTGCAGATTAAATTTAATTAACCCGCGATTAAACAGGCTTTTACTGATTTTATAATAAATCAAATCAGAACATTAAACTTTATAAATATTAAATTTCTATTATCAAAATGAGTGTAGGAACATGGTTTAGGGTGATTTTGGGAATTATTGGATTATTCTTAATTGCGCTTCCTTTTTTGCCGTTTGATCTGCTTCCGGCAAATAAAATTCTTGGCTTCTTAAGCAATAATGCTCTTTCAGTTATAATCGGCGCTTTGCTTGTAATTCTTACTTTCTGGCTCTGGAGAATAGCTGTAAGAAGAAGAATGATGCTCTACGGCCCTCTTTACAAATAAAGAATTTATCTAATTTTTATAGTAATAATATTTATAAGACAAAGAATATTGTAATAAAGATGGAAAAAAGAGGCGCTTTAGTTATCCTAAGCTTGTTTCTGATAAATTTTGTCAGCGCCCAGTTTGGATACGGAAGCTTTTCTATTACAGACATTTTTGACAGCTTCGGTCCTGAAAATATAATTTTAATGGCGGTTTTTCTGGTTCTTTTTGCTGTTATTTTCTATGCAACATCAAGAGTATTCAAAGATTCCTACGGACAGCCGAACAGGGCAATAGCAGGAGTAATCTCTTTTGCATTGTCTGTATTGGCGACTTATGGAATATACAGGTCTGGATTTGATATTTCAGGATTATTTTATGGATTTGGAATTTCCGGAGATCTTCTTTACACTTCTATATTTGTAATATTTGTGATAATTATGATACTTATTATATGGAAACTAGGGGTTGGCGGATTTTTTACGATTTTCGGTTTATTTTTGCTTTTGTTAATTTTCTTCACAGATATAATTTACGAGGAGACGATTGTAGGCATAGTGGGGGGTATTCTTCTTCTGATAGGATTATTCCTGCTTTTAAGAAGACATTCGGGAGTTGGAAGAGCAATTATGAGTAATAGACCAAAGTATGATTTGCAAAGAGAAAGAAGACAAGCATCATCAGGATGGCTTTGGATTTTATTGGGAATTTTAGTAATAATTTTGGGTGTTGCGCTCGGAAATGTGATTATTATAATTCTGGGTGCTCTTTTAGCTTTAATACTTGTGTGGAGGAAATTCAGAAGACCCGGAGCAGCTCCAGGAGAACAATTTCCCGGACAGTACGGTTATAGATAGTTATTTCTAAATCCATTCATTTAATCCTTTCTGCTTTTTCTGTTCTTTAACTTCCCTAAGCTTTTCCAGCTGCTTTTCAACCCGTTCATCTGAGAAATTATGCTTTTCAACAAGAATCTCCTTTATTTTTTTCTCGTCAACTTTTCCAAATCTAAAGTTAGCATTGACAATTTTCGGCTTGTGAAACATTTCAAAAATTTCCTGCCAGTCAAATCTGTCTTCTTCAGGCATGCCCATCATTTGCTCTTCAACACTTTTGAAAATTAAAACCGGCTGCTTGTATTTTTTGACAAGCTCAAGGGCCTTTTTCTGCCCTATTCGTGGAATACCTCTCGGATTGTAATCTGTTCCCACAAGAATACCAAGACAAATAAGCTGGTCAAGATCTATTTCAAGCATATTCAGAACACGATGCAGTTCTATTAATTCTGGTTTTATTTCAATCCAGCCAGAGATTGTTTTTCTTTTTCTTGCTAATCCTAAATTTCTAATTAATCTTGTTGCCCCAAAAAGTAAGCTGTCATAATCCTGGCTAACAACCCCAAAGCTTGGATTTACTCTGTTCAAAAAAGCAGCTTCTGCCTCGCCTTCTCCAGGTGCCTGCACAACACCAATCCCCATTGCATCAAGAAGCTCTTTGCTTTCTTGTATCATCTCATCATTTAACCTTATCAGCTGAGAACCATATCTTCTCATTGCGTCAATATTTTCTTCCTGCTTTGCTTCTTCATATCTTTCCTTTGCAAGCTCTCTCCCTTCTTCTCTTATATGATGAGTTCCTGCTTTTTGTTTCGGCGGCTCTCCGTCAAAAACATAAACAAGCTTTATTCCCTCTGAAAGAAGATTGACATTTCTGTAAAAAATCCCTGAAAGGTGGCTTGTTACTCTTTTCTTATTGTCCATCAAAGGTGTTCCGTCTGGCTGCCTTATTGTTGAAAGAAACTGATAAAGCATGTTGAAAGCATCTACAAAAACCAGTTCGTTTTTCAGCTCAGATATTTCAATATCTTTTCTCGGAATTATATCCTTAATATTTAGTCCCATTCTATTAGAAATTAAAGTCGAAATTAATATAAATAATTATCTAAAACAGACTACCTTACTTCAGTTCCTTCAGTTAATGCACGATATTGAGCTTGCATTCGCCCCCTAATTCCCTTAAGTTCCGTATATAATCTCTTAGATGAAAGCTTTTTATATCCTTTGGGGATTTGAACACCTGCAGCAATAACAGCTTCAACAACTTGTAGTAATTCTTCCTTTGTAATATACTCAAACGTATTATCAAAAAACTGGGTTCTTCCCAATGCTTTTTCTAATATGCTGGGAGTTAATTTTTTTGCAAAATCAGAATCAATTTTGAAATGAACATAATCTCTTTTTCCTATTCTCTTTTTTCTTTTTATAGGAAGAAAATGCTCTGCGTATCTCCTCTCAATCTCTAAACTATAAAGTTGATCATCATCAAAATCTGCATCTGTTTGCCCAGTACGTTCTTCTAAATTTTCCATATTGTCACCACTTCTAAAGAGTATTTAAATCTTATTATTTGCTTCTTCTTAACCTTTAAATAAGTGTTGAACTTTTAATTTTTATGGAAACAGATTTTATCCCTGTAGACTATGATTACTTTGATTTTGAAGACAGAAACTACATAAAGATATTCGGAAGAAACTCGCAGGGAAAAAGAGTCTGCATTATTGATTCCTGCCCAATATATCTCTGGGCGATTATCAAAGAAGGCGTAAATTCTGAAAAAATAAACAAGCTGATTAAGAAAATAAGAGAAATTGAGTTGGATTTGAAAGGCAGAAAAACAAAAGTTGAGGATGTTGAGCTTCATGACAAGAATTTCATGGGCAAAAAAGTAAAAGCTTTGAAAATATTTGCAACAAATTACAAAGATTTGCACGATGTTGCAGACAGGCTGGATTTTCCAGAGATTCAGAACAGGAGGGGCTATGATCTGGGATTTGTTACTCATTATATAATTGAAAAAAAGATAAATCCACTCAGCTGGTATAAAGTCTACGGAGAAGTTTTGAACAATTCTCTGGAATTTGGCGGAGTTGACTCTGCTCTTGATGTTGACTTTTGCATAAAACTTGAAAAAGCAGAGAAAATCCCTGAAAAAGAGTTCAAGCCAAGAGTTCTTACTTATGATATTGAAACAGATGATCTTAAGCTCGGAGAAGGTGAGATTTTGATGATTTCGCTTGTCTCAGATAATTTCAAAAAAGTTATTACATGGAAAAAAACAAAGAAAAACAAGCCGGATTATGTGGAATATGTGAAAGACGAGGCAGATTTGATAGAAAAATTTGTAGAATATGTAAAAAAGCTCTCTCCTGATTTTCTTGTTGGATATTTCTCAGATGGTTTTGACATGCCCTATATAAAAGCTCGTGCTGAAAAATTTAATGTAAAGCTTGCTCTTAACCTTGATAGCACTCAGCCGAGATTTTCCAGAGGAATTGAACTTTCTGCAAAAACAAAAGGCATTGTTCATATAGATCTCTTAAAATTCATAAGGGTTACTTATGCCCAGTATATGCAGTCAGAAACTCTTTCTCTCAATGAAGTGGCAAAGGAATTTCTCGGAGATTCTAAAAGAGATTTTAAAATACAGCATTCTTCAAAACTAACAGACAAAGATTGGGAAGATTATTATGAATATAATCTGCAGGATTCTGTTCTTGCATTTGGCCTTTTTGAAAAATTCTGGCCAGACCTGCTTGAATTCGCAAGAGTTATTCATGAGCCAATGCATGAAATATCCAGAAACGGTTTGGCAAAGCAGGTAGAAGGCTATATTCTGCACAATCTCGACAGGTTTAATGAAATTCCTGAAAAAAGACCGACTTACGATGAAATAGGAGAAAGGAGGCACAGAGAAAAGGTAGAAGGCGCGTTTGTTCTTGAACCAAAACCCGGACTTTATGAAAATATTGCAATGTTTGATTTTACATCAATGCACACCTCAATAATTATATCCATGAATATCTCAAAATCAACTCTTCTTGAGAAAAAAGAAAAAGATTCATATGAAAGTCCTGAGCTTGATTTTCAGGGGAAGAAAACCAGATTTTATTTTTCAAAAACCCCAGGATTTCTTCCTACTCTTCTGAAGGAAATTCTTGAAAAAAGAAAAAGATACAAGGAAGAATACAAAAAAGATCCGAACAGGATAACTTTGGCAAGAAGCAATGCTTTCAAACTTCTGTCGGCTTCTGTTCATGGTTATATAGGATTTTTTGGTGCCAGATATCATTCTCTTGAATCTTCTGCATCTATTCTGGGTTTTGTCAGAAAATTCAACAAGGAAATTATAGAAAAAGTGAAAAAGGCAGGCCATCAGGTTATTTACGGAGATACAGACAGCATAGCTTTTCTCGTCGGAAAAAACAGCAAGGATGAAATAAAATCTCTCTTAAAAAAGCTCAATTCAGAGCTTCCCGGTGTAATGGAACTCGGACTTGAGGGATTTTTCAAAAGAGGTATCTGGGTTACAACAAGAGCAGGAACTTTCGGCGCAAAAAAGAAATACGCTCTTCTCGGAGAAGATGATAAACTAAAAATCAGGGGATTTGAAACAGTAAGAAGAGACTGGTGTCGCCTTGCAAGGCGTTTGCAGAACAACGTTATTAAAATGATTCTTGAGGATGGAAATGAAAAGCAGGCATTG
Organism: Candidatus Pacearchaeota archaeon; assembly: GCA_026395855.1. Taxonomy (GTDB): domain Archaea; phylum Nanobdellota; class Nanobdellia; order Pacearchaeales; family GW2011-AR1; genus ASMP01. Next base: position 22,536 of record JAPLXX010000046.1, read on the forward strand.
AAATATGTAAAAGAAATAATAAAAAAAATAAAAGAAAGAAAAGTTGGCAAAGAAGAGCTTATCATAAGAACTATGCTTTCAAAGCCAATTTCAGAATACAAAGCAATTTCTCCTCATGTAATTGCGGCAAGAAAAATGGAAGAAAGAGAAATTCCAATAAGCGGAGGGCATCTGATTGAATATTTTATTGCAGAAACAAGGGAGAAAAAGAAACTTGTAAGGGAAAAAGTAAAGCTTCCTGATGAAAAAGGAGAGTACAATATAGAATATTATTTAAAAAAGCAAATCCTTCCTGCTATTGAGAATATTTTCCAGATTTTTAATATAAATGTGCATGAAATCATTGATGGGAGAAAGCAAACCAAACTAGGAGATTTCTAAAATAATGAGAACCAGACACAATTATGAGCCAAAACCGCTTTTTCTTGAAAGAATGCAAAAGCTGATGGGAAAAGAAATGAACGCATATCTTGAAATCCTGAAAAAGCATCCTGTGAATTCCATTAGATGCAATACTCTAAAAATTTCTCCTGAAAAATTGAAAAAAAGACTTGAAGAAAAACCATGGAGCATAGAACAGCCTTTCAAAGAAGCTCCAGAAATAATGATTATTAAAAACGAGCTTCTTCCCGGCGAGCTTGGAAGAAGCCTTGAGCACCTTCTTGGATATTATTATGTTCAGGAAATTGCAAGCATGCTGCCGGTTCTTGCTTTAAAGCCAAAACCCAACGAGCTTATTTTAGATATTGCAGCTGCTCCGGGAAGCAAAACAACACAGATTGCAGCAGAGATGAATAACACGGGAACAATAATTGCAAACGACGTTAATCTTAAGCGATTAAAAATTCTCGCTTCAAATGCTGAAAGATGTGGTGTCTTAAATGCTATACTTACAAAAAGAGATGGCATAGTTCTTTGCCAGAGATTAAAAGAAAATAATTTTCTCTTTGATAAAATTCTGGTTGATGCACCATGCTCTGGAGAAGGAACAATAAGAAGCTCGCCTGCAACATATCAAATGTGGAACCCCAACACAATAAAAGTTCTTTCACGGCTTCAAAAAAGCCTTTTAGCTTCTGCTATAGAAATCCTGAAGCCAGAAGGAGAACTTGTTTACAGCACATGCACTCATGCTCCAGAGGAAAACGAAGAAGTTGTGGATTTTGCATTAAATAAGTTTAAAGATAAAATTAAAGTTGAAAAAATTAATCTTCCAGTTAAGTGTAGGTCAGGAATAATCAGCTGGGAAGATAAAAATTATGATAAGGAGGTAAAACTCTCCTGCAGGATTTACCCTCAAGACAATAATACAGAGGGATTCTTTATAGCTAAAATCAAGAGAATAAAATGACCTTCCTAAAAATTCTAAATAAAACAGAAAAAGCAGAAGTTGAAAAACAGCTTAACGAACAGTTTGGAATAAAAACAGTTCCAGGAACTATTGTCAGAAGGGGCGAGGAAAGGCTTTTCCTATTCTCTGGAAGCTTGAATGAAAAAGAAATTTCGCAGCTTGAAAAATGCGCTTTTATAGAGCGAATGGGTGTTTACTTCGCAAAGATTTTTGACGGAAAAATAAGATTAAGCATAGAGGGCTCTCAAATTCTTAAAGAACAAATAACAAAGAATATTTTTGAGCTTGATGACAAGTTAGCAGAAGAATGGATGAAAGGAAGAGAGCTTGGAATTAAAACAGGAAAACATGATTTTCTTATTATGAAGCATGGTGAAGATTTTTTAGGAACAGGCAAAGCTTCTGAAGAAAAAATAGGAAATTTTATACCAAAGAATCGAAGACTTAAAGAGAGAAACTCGTTCTAGCGATGCCGAGTTAAGGAACGTCAGCAATAAATTAAATTTATAAATCCCCTTAATTTACTTCTAGTATGAAACTTACCAAATCTGTTCAGATAACGCTTATAATCGTTGCAGGAATTATTATATTTGGGTTAATCGGTTTCGCAGCAATTAAAACACTAAATCCTTCTTATGAGAACACTATAAGTGTTGCAGGAACTTCAACTATAGAAGTAATGCCTGATTTGATAGGAATTTATTTCAATGTAGATACCCAAGGAGCAACTAGCAAGGAAGCCAGTGATAAAAATTCAGAGATTGTCAAAGTCTTAATTGATTCCCTTATCAGCAGAGGATTTGCAAGAGCAGATATCCAGACTCAAAGTTTTAATGTTTATCCGGAATATAACTGGAATTCAGGAACCCAGAAGCTAATTGGATACAAAGCAAGCCATTCATTAAAAATAGAGCTTTCTGCCAACCAGTCAGAAGAAATCGGAGATGTTATTGATTCAGGAATAAATGCCGGCGCAGGTGTCGGATATATTAATTTTGAATTAAGCCAGGAAAATCAAAACAAATACAAGGCAGAAGCAATGAAACTTGCTGCACAGGATGCACGTTCTAAAGCAGAAGGAATTGCAGAAGGACTTGACAAAAAACTGGGAAAATTTGTTTCTGTTTCAACAGATAATTATAATTATTATCCATGGCTTGCAAGGGATTTCGGAGGAGCAACAGCTTCAGCAGAGATGAAAGACGAAGCAACAAGCATTACGCCAAGCGAACAGGAAATTTCTGCCAGTGTTACAGCTGTCTACAGAATAAGATGATTCTCTGTTTAAATGTTTAAAAAACTATAATTTTAAAAATATATACAATTTTAATATAGGGTGCCTAAGAAAAAAAGTTTAACAAGGGAGTATATTGAAACAGTTGGACAAGTTTATAGAGAAAAAGGTCTTTTTCCTGCTATAGGTTATGAATTAAATTCTACTCTTCATTCTTTAGCATCAAGAATAGTAAATACTTTTGCGTTAATTAGTAATTCTAATCCGACTTATGATACTGATCCGAATGGTGCTGGTGGTTGGAAGAAAGGTTCTACAGGAGAAAGGGAATATTTGGATAATTTGTGGGCAATTAACGCCCGTGCAAGGGGGAGACATGAATTCTTATTAAGACAAAAGAGAATGAAATATATACCTTCGGGAGAAGAGGAGAGAATTGAATTAAGACATGGAGGTTCTTATGGTTATGAAATAATTTTACATAAGCCAGGTAAGGAAGATAAATTGATAGCAGGTGTTGGAATTTCAAATATGGGAAAAAAACCAGAAAAACCATGGATAGTATCTAGTTACATTATGGGCAATCCAGATTATGGAATAGAATTAGACAAAATTAAAACTCTAGAAGAAGCAAATTCAATTGCATTAAGGCAAGCCAATAAACTAGCTAGAAAACTCACACGTCAGAGAAGATTACCCCTAGAACATTTAGTTATTGAAGATGATAAAGAAAGAGGAGAGAAAAGATTAGCAAATGAAATAGATTCTCTAAGATTAAGAAGAGTTTCTTCTATAATATTTCTTTTCGCAGGCATCACTCTTAGCGTTTTCTCTCTCCAATCAACAGGAAACGCAATAGGTAATTTAACAGGAACAAGCCAGGGTTTGTTAGGATTAATTTTTTTTGTTGTCGGCATCGCAGGTTTAGTTTTTTCTAAAAAATAATTTATATAAAAAATTGTTAATGATAAAAACTCGCTAAATTATATTAAACATATACTATTAATTTTATATTAAAATTATTTGATTCTTCTTAATCACCAAACATTTTATAAAATCCTCTTTTCTTCCATAAAAATGGAACTAGACAAATCAAAAATTCTGGAAGCAGGAAAAATAACATCAGATGTAAGAGCATATGCAAGAACAATTGTAAAATCAGGAATTCCCCTTCTTGATATATCTGAAAAAATAGAAGCTAAAATTATTGAACTCGGAGGAAAGCCGGCTTTTCCCTGCAATCTTTCAATAAATGAAATCGCAGCACATTACACTCCGAGCCATGATGATAAAACTCTTGCTCATGGATTAATCAAAGTTGATTTTGGAGTTCATATAGACGGCTATACAGCTGACAATTCTTTTTCGTTAGATTTAGATAACAGCGAGGAAAATAAAAAATTAATATCTGCAAGCGAGGAAGCTTTGAGCAACGCGATAAAATTGATAGAAAATAAATTTGCTAAAGGGAAAAATGTTAATAATAAATCGCGCCCAGATGATTCTAACTTAAAATTAAGTGAAATCGGTTCTGTAATTCAAACCACTATAGAAAAATCTGGATTTTCTCCAATCATAAATCTCTCTGGCCACAGCATGGAGCAATACGAACTTCATGCAGGAATTACAATACCAAATATTGATGATAAAAGAAATATAAAGCTTTCAGAAGGGTTGTATGCTATAGAACCATTTGCAACTACTGGTTCTGGAAAAATCAGAGATGGAAGATCTTCTGGCATATACAATTTAGAAGACACAAAAAAGCCAAGAAGTCCTTTAGCAAGAGAAGTCTTGGAATTTATTGAAAAAGAATATAACACGCTTCCATTTTGCTCGAGATGGGTTGTTAAAAAATTTGGAACCCGTGCTTTATTCGCTCTAAGCGAACTTGAAGCAAATGGAAATTTGCATCAATTTAATCAGCTTGTTGAAGTTTCAGGAAACAAAGTAAGCCAGGCAGAGCACACGATTCTTCTAGAAAAAGATAAGGTTATTGTTACGACGCTGTAGGTTTTAATCCCGCCAAAATTCAGGATAAAGTCTTCTTCCATCTTCAGGACAAACAGTGTGTGTAAGTCCGCCCTTCGTTAAATCAGGTGAATTAATATAATGTTTAATAACGCGGTCATAAAGAGAGGAATTATCACTTCTACTAATCCAAACATCTTCTCCATCTAAAGAAACCTTTATTTTTCCACATTCTTTTACAGAACATATCGGAAGAAAGCCCTCACTATCATTTAACATTAATTCTAATTTTTTAATAGCTTCTGTTTTTCTGTCTGCGTCTGTCATAATTTCTCTAAGAATAATAAGCTTATAAATCCTTCTATCTTGTTATGACTATAAAGTGACAAGAAATCACCCCAAATAGCTTCCTTCAAGAGGGATTGCTGCTTTTGCGCTTTTCACAAAAGTTTCTTCTATCTTCTTGTAAACTTCAAGCAATGGTTTGCTTACACTTGGTCTTACTTTTTTCATTGCTTCTTCAAAGTGCTTGTTTTTTATCTGCTTAGCTTCTTTCGATTCCCGAAGAGCAATCATAGCAGCTTCTCTTGTAAGAGCTTCAATATCTGCACCAGTGTATCCGATTGTTTTCTTAGATAAATCAACTAAGTCAACATCTTTTGCAAGAGGCATTTTTTTAGTGTGAATTTTAAGTGTCTGAAGCCTTCCTTCTTCTTCGGCAGCTCCGACAAGCAAAATCTTGTCAAATCTTCCAGGTCTTAAAAGAGCAGGGTCAAGCATATCTGGCCTATTTGTAGCACCTATGACAAGAATATCATTTATATCTTCTAATCCATCCATTTCAGCCAGCATTTGATTCAAAACTCGTTCTGTTACTTTTGTTCCTACTTCAACACCCCTCTTACCTGCAAGAGCATCTATCTCATCAAAAAATATTATGCATGGTGCAACCTGCCTTGCTCTCTCAAAAACTTTCCTCATTCCTTCTTCTGACTTACCTACCCACATACTCAATAAACTAGGACCTTTAACCTGAATGAAATTTGCTTCTGATTCTTTTGCAACAGCTTTTGCTAAAAGTGTTTTTCCTGTTCCGGGAGGGCCATAAAGAAGAATTCCTCTTGCAGGCCTTATTCCCATTCTTTCAAAAGTCTCAGGATGTTTTAGAGGCCATTCAACAGCTTCAATTAATTCTTCCTTAACTTTATTTAATCCACCTACATCATTCCATCCAACAGTTGGTGTTTCAACAAGAACTTCACGCATTGCGCTTGGACGAACAACTTTTAATGCTTCTAATATATCTTCATTTTTTACTATTAATTTTTCAAGTATCTCAGCAGGAATTTCCTCGTCACCTTCCATTTTTATTTTTGGAAGTATTTTTCTGAGAACAATCATAGCTGATTCTTTGCACAAAGCTTCTAAATCAGCACCTACAAATCCATGAGTAACAGCAGCTATCTCGTCTAGATTTACATCTTTGGCAAGAGGCATCCCTCTTGAATGAATTTTCAAAATTGAAAGTCTTCCCACTTTTCCGGGAACATTTATTATAATTTCTCTGTCAAATCTTCCAGGACGCCTCAAAGCAGGATCTAATGAATTAACTCTGTTTGTTGCGCCGATGACAATTACTTTTCCCCTTGATTTCAAACCGTCCATCATGGTTAGCAACTGAGAAACAACTCTTCGTTCAACTTCTCCTTGAACATCTTCTCTCTTCGGAGCCATTGCATCTATTTCATCAATGAAAATTATTGCAGGAGCTGTTTTCTCAGCTTCTTCAAAAATATCTCTTATCTTTTTTTCAGATTCTCCGTAAAATTTGCTCATTATCTCTGGTCCGTTTAATAAAATAAAGTTTGCCTCTGTTTCAGATGCAACAGCCTTGGCAAGAAGTGTTTTTCCTGTTCCTGGAGGGCCATGTAATAAAACGCCTTTTGGCGGCTCTATTCCTAATTTTTCAAAAATTTCAGGATGCTTCAAAGGAATTTCAACCATTTCTCTTATTTTTTTAATTTCATCTGATAATCCGCCAATATCTTCATAAGTTATTTCAGGTATGCTTTCTTCTGTTATATCAACAGCCTTAGGACTTAAAGTTACCTGAGTATTTTCAGTTATTATAACGGGCTGAGAAGGGTTTGCACTAACAACAACAAATTTAATCTGAGTAAATCCACCGCCAAGCTGGCCAAATCCCATTCCTCCAAACATATCGCCAAGCATATCTCCCAGTTCTCCAGGAAGCTCTTCTGAAAATAAATCCCGTCTTCTCTGAACACCACCTAAAACAACAACATCTCCTTTTACCATTGCTCTTCCAAGCAATCCACGCCTTAGATTATCAGGTTCTGCCTGAACCATTATATTTTTTTGAGCAGGAGCTATCATTATTTTTTTTGCTTCCTTGACTTCTGCTTTGGAAATTTTAACACCCTCGCCAATTCCTGTTTTTGCATTTTTTCTGAGGATTCCGTCTATTCTTATTATTCCCTCGCCAGCATCAGCGGGATATGCCCGGTCAGCTATGGCAACTGTTTCCCGATTTCCTTTTATTAAAATCACATCTCCTCTTTTTATTCCAAGCTCCCTCATTGCATCGCTGTCTATTCGCGCAATGCCTTTGTATGCATCATCCTGCTGCGCTTCAACAACTTTTAATTGAATTTCCTTTTTATCGGTCATTTTGTTTTTGCTTTTTTATTTCATTTAATTTTACAGCATTTAAGTTTGGGATGGTTTCTTTTCTGACTTCTTCATTTAATTTTCCGAAATTCAGACTTAATCTTCCGAAATCCTCAAAACAAAGTTTTACCATGTCATCCATAATTTTCTCCTGTTCTCTGATAAATGAAACAATTTCTTTTGGTATTGACACAGCATAGCTATTTCCTACAAGTCTCATTTTTACATGAAACTCCTTGTTTCTCAGATTGGCGAATCTGGAAAATTCCTGCTCATCTGCCGGATGAATTATTTTAGAGCCGCATTTTTGGCAGACAACAGCTCTTAAAAGAAAACCACTTTTGGCTATCTTTACCTTTTGCATTGGAGTGTTGCAGTTTCTGCAAAGTATTGAGTTGTCAAAAATGTCGTTCATGTTTGATTATGAAGCCGTATCTAAAAGACACGGCGGTTGAAAAGAGGTTGGTATACACTTCATTGTATACACAATAAATATACACTATTTAAATATTTCGGTGGCGAAATATTTATTTTATAAAAGATATTTTCTGCCAAACACTTTAAAAACTCTCACGAATTAAGTCTCTAATGGCTTTGGAAAAAGAGGCAAAAGGATTTTGGAGAAAATTTTGGTTTCTTCTATGGAAAGATGATAGCCTCATGGGCTGGATTTTCTCTCTGATTTTCCTTTTTGTTTTCATAAAACTGATTTTCTTTCCAGGACTAAGCCTTGTAACAGGAACATCGCTTCCTTTGGCAATTGTAGAGTCCTGCAGCATGTATCACGACGGCAATTTATTCAGCAACCAAGACACCTGGTGGGCAGATCATGAGAATAAATATTCTTCTTATATAATAAACAATCTGGATTTTGACAGTTTTACTATGAAACACGGATTTAACAAAGGAGATATTCTTTTCATAATAAAGGCAAATCCTGAAAAGCTTAAGCAGGGAGATATTATAATCTTCAATGTTAATCAAAAAAATCCTGTTATACACAGAATAATGGAAATAAAAGACACTCCAAGCGGAAAGCTATTCTCAACAATAGGAGATAATAACAATGGACAACTGAGTTTTGAGCAGGATATAACAGAAAATCAAATTGTCGGAAAAGCTGTTGTAAAAGTTGCTCCCTATTTTGGATGGGTAAAGCTCATATTTTATGACTGGCAAAAACCTGCCTCAGAAAGAGGATTTTGCGATGAAAATTAAAAAGTTAGTGCTGATAGCGAAGAGGTTATATAATAGAGGACAGTAAAACAAATAAGTTTATTAACGCCCTATATTTAACTTAAAATTAACCTGATAATCAATTAAAATTAACAAAAATCAATAAATAAAATGGAATTTTGTCCAAAGTGTGGGGCTGTTCTGATTCAAAAAAGAAAAAACGACGGATGCATTAGATGTAATTATTCTTCAAAATCAAAAGCGAAGCTAAAAACTTCTGAAAAAATGAATGAAAAGAAAGAAGTTGCGATAATTAGGGAAAAAGATGTTGAAATTTATCCGATTGTTGAGGGAGAATGTAAAAAATGCAGCCATAATAAACTATATTTCTGGACTATGCAGACAAGATCAACAGATGAGTCAGAAACCAAGTTCTTCAAGTGTGTTAAATGCGAGTTCACCTGGCGGGAATATCGTTGAGTATGAAATAGTTTTAATAAAGAGAATTATTAATTAGCAGGGTTCTATTAACATTAACAATGAACCTAAACTATTAGTGATAAAATTGATGCTACTAAATTATATTATCATTAAGATTAAGTTAATAACCATCTTCTGCTAAACTTTAAAAACATTCTTTAATTATATCAATCATGGAAGAAGAGGAGGCAGATATTCAATATTTAGGAGAGACTTCTGAAGTCAGATTTGCTATTCAGACTTATCATGATATTTTCTCAGATTTTGACCCTCGTCCTCTGGCTCAAAGAGGATTATCAGAGGATTTTCTCTCTGAAGCAAAAAGGGCAGCAATTGTTAAAGAGGCTGAAAAAATAGATTTTATATTTATGGTCCCTAAAAAAGAGAGAAATTTAAATGAAGAGGGAAAAATAGAAAGCAGGCTGAGGGAATATTTCAGAAAGCATTTTGGAATCCTGCAGAAAGAAAAAAATAAAGTGCTGAAACAGGGGATTATTTTTACAATAATTGGAACAATCTTGATGCTTTTTGCCACATTTTTGCTGTTCAAATTCAAGAATACAAATTTGATTGCAAGTTTCTTCACTGTCCTTCTCGAACCAGGCGGATGGTTTTTGTTCTGGGAAGGCCTGCATCAAATTGTATTTGAATCAAAAAGATCAGATCCAAATATAGAATTCCACAAGAAGATGTGCAACGCCAGAATAAGATTTAGTTCTGTGTAAGATTAATTTGATTAGGAAAGGTTTTTTAAAACAAGTAATTTAATCTAAGTAAGTAAGGCTCTGATTTGACCACGCTTGGACGAAGCAGTGACAAATTTCAGAGAAATTTGGCTCCGTAGCTCTTTCCTAAGTTACGTCTGGAAACGAGTGAGGAGACTGAACGAAGTGAAGGCTCCGTAGCTCAGCTTGGTAGAGCACTGGACTCTTAATCCAGGTGTCGTGGGTTCAAATCCCATCGGGGCCATTTTTATCCAGAATATAAATTCTTAAAAAGCAAATAATTCAACTAAGATTATGACAGATTACTTTTTATACAAAGCTATAGAAGCATCAGGAATAAATTATTATTTTAGAGAAGGGGACCCTGTTAGTGGGGAAATTTCAACAGATTTTAATAATCTTGAAAAAATGGCTGATTTACTTTTCCCTTTAAATCTGGGAGATATGGTTTTAACTATTCCAGGACCCAGGGCAGAAATAACAGAGAGAGGATTTATTATGGAAATTCCCTTAACGCAAAAAGAATTAAGAATGATTATGAGAAGATGTAAAGTTAAAGAATAAATTATCTTCTATGCTTTCATTTGACCAATCCTGGGAGAATGAATGAACAAATTTGTTAAAATTTGTGCTTAAAATACTCAATCTGCCTGAATCTTTTCAAAACCCTTTTGTATGAACCTTTTGGAACAAGAACTTTTGTCTTTGCCTCGTTCAGCAGGCGAAAATCATATTCTCCAACACCTTCTTTTAGCTTTGCTTTTCCAGGATATTTTTTCCAGCGTGTTTCTTTCTTTAGCTTGTATTGAAGAACCATTTTTTATCATAGAAAAAACAATAACTTACTATTAAACTTTTTCTTCCATTAACCTGGGTAAGTGGGTGAGAAAGAGATAATCAAAAATAAAAAGAAATAAAAAATTCTACCACATACTAACTCTTGCTATTTCTTCACATTTCTCGGGCGGTAGTTCAAATCAGAATTATCTTATAAGCTTCTGAATGTTTTCAATCGCATCTGCAACTTCTCTGCCTTTCTTGGTCAATCTTATAATTTTTATCCGCCCTCTTTTTTCAAAATCGACCAGGCTCAAAGCCTCAAGTGTCTGCAGAATCTTTACTGCATGGCTGTAAGTGCAATCCACTTCCTTAGCCAGAATACTACCATACCTCATCCTTGTATTCTTTTTCAAAGAAACCAGCATCAAAGCCGGCTTTCTCCTAAAAAAGATATCAAAGTTATCTTTCATTTTGGATGGTTCCATTTTAATGTATATATCCCATCAGGCATGTACTTTTAAATCTTTTGGAAAAGCATATTTTATAATATCTAATAATCAGAAATAGATTATTATTTTCTCTTAGCAACAAAATAATAGATAATTGCCCCTAGAATTCCTGTTAGAATAATAACCAGCACCCACACTATCTTTTCAGTGTCATTTTTAAATTTTCTCTTGATAGAATCAATAAGCATCATAATCCAAAAAACAAATGCTGCAATAGAAATTGCAATTAAAAGAAAAATCGCTGCCAATATCAGGATAATTTCCATATTAAAAGCTAGATAATTTAATATTTAAAACTATTCATTCGCAACATTTATTAAAGAACACACCTCTTTTCAAGCAATGGAAAACAAAAAGACGAAAATACTTGCAATAGGCGATATTCATGGAGACACGGGTCTTGTAAAAAGATTAGCTGAAAGAGCAAAAAAAGAATCTGTCGATATTATTATCCTCGCAGGAGATTTGACAATGGCAGAGCAGTCTATAGAAAATATAGTTGGTCCTCTGGTAAGCACAAAAAAGCAGGTTCTTCTTATTCCAGGAAATCATGAATCAGCTGCAACAATAGATTTTCTTTCAAAAATGTACGGAGCAAAGAATCTGCATGGTTATGGAATGAGAATAGGGGATTTGGGAATTTTCGGTGCAGGCACGGCAAATATGGGACCTCATTCTATAGGAGAATCAGGCATTGCAAAGCTTCTAAAAAAAGCGCATGGAGAAGTAAAAGATGCTAAAAGAAAAGTTATGGTAACGCATATTCATCATGCAGGAAGCAAATCAGAAATGTTTGGATTTAAAGGCTCAAAAGCTGTCAGAAAAGCTTTGGAAGAATTTCAGCCAGATGTTCACATAAGCTCGCATATCCATGAAGCAGGCAGCATGGAAGAAAAATTCGGCAAGACATTGGTGATAAATGTGTCAAAGAAAGAGAAGATTTTTGAGATTTAAACATGAGAAAAAAACGAGAAAAAACAATGGCAGAGGCAACCGCAGAGGAGTTTTTCCCTGTTGAAAAAAGAGATTTGAATTATGCTGTTGAAAAACCATTCAAGCAGGTAGACCCTGGCTCTTTAATAACCATAGAAAAACAAGGAGAACCTGCTGTTAAAAAAACTTCCAGAGTGAAATCACTTAAAAAAAAGCTTGCTAAAACTAAAACAAAAAAAACCAAAACAGCAAAGCTTTCAAAAAGCTCAAAGATTAATTCCTATGAGCCTAAAAAAGTTAGCCTAAAAGCAGGAGGCTATGAGCTTGTTATTACAGAAAAGCCACAGGCAGCTTTGAAAATAGCTTCTGCTTTGGGAAAATCTGTAAAAAGAGATGTTCATGGGGTTCCTTATTATGAGGTAGACAGAGATGGAAGAAAAATAGTTGTTGCATGCGCTGTCGGCCATCTTTTCACTTTAGCCCAGGTTTCTTCAGGAGCTATTGTTCCGACTTTTGACATAAAATGGGTTCCTAATTATATTGCAAAAGATAAAGATTTCAGCAAAAAATATTATGATGTTCTTGTAAAGCTTGTAAAAGACGCAAGCTCTCTGACAGTTGCGACAGATTATGATATAGAAGGAGAAGTAATTGGCTGGAATGTAGTAAGATTTATCGGAAACCAAAAAGATGCTTCAAGAATGAAATACTCAACTCTCACAGACAAAGAGCTGAATGACTCTTATGAGAATAAACTTGCAACTCTTGACTGGGGCCAGGCAATTGCAGGAGAAACAAGGCATTATCTTGACTGGTTTTACGGAATAAATCTTTCAAGAGCATTAATGAATGCTATAAAATCTACTGGGAAATTCAAAATAATGTCAATTGGTCGTGTGCAAGGTCCTGCATTAAATTTAATAGTTGAAAAAGAAAAGCAAATCCTAAGTTTCAAGCCTGTTCCATACTGGCAGGTTTTTATTACACTTGAAAATCCTAAAATAGAACTAATCCATAATCATGACATTTTCAAAAAAAGCGAACTCTCGAAATTTGAAAATCTAAAAGGAAAAATAGCTGATGTTGAAACAACAAAGAAAACTCAGGAAATTCCACCAAATCCTCCTTTTAATCTCACAACATTGCAGACAGAATCATACAGACTTTTTGGAATAAACCCTGCAAAAACCCTGCAATTAGCGCAAAGCCTTTATCTTGCAGGATTAATATCTTATCCTAGAACATCTAGCCAGAAACTCCCTCCTGCTATAGATTACAATGAAATTCTGAAAAAACTTGCATCAAAATATGGCGCTGAAAAACTTTTGAAAAGAAAAACACCTATTGAGGGAAAAAAGACAGATCCTGCACATCCTTCTATATATCCTACAGGAAACTTTGGCGTAACAGGCGAGGATGAAAGAAAAATTTATGATTTAATAGTCAAAAGATTTCTCGCTCTGTTCTGCGAAGATGCTGTTCTTGAAAACAAGACTATAACAGCAGAGGTTGAAGTGAAAGAAAAAAATGTTAACAAAGAAAATGTTAATAATAAAAACGATGTTAATAATAAACTGGTTTCTACCAATAATAAACTCTCTTCGGGGCGGGAGGGTAGGGAAATAGACAAATTAATCTTTGTAAAAAAAGGCTCTTGTGTTGAAAACCCTGGCTGGATGAAAATATATCCTATAAAAATGCCAGATGAGCATCTTCCAGATGTAAATGGAAAAATAAAAATCTCAGAGCTGAATATTGTTGAAAAAGAAACTCAGGCGCCAAAAAGATTTTCACCAGCTTCTCTTGT
>JAPLXX010000059.1 GCA_026395855.1 Candidatus Pacearchaeota archaeon
TAACTTTGCCCTCATCTGTCACGCTTCTTATTTTTTCCATAAGCGCTTCCAGATCACCCATTCCAAGAAGCCTTGAGAGGAATGATTTTGGATTAAATTCTTCTATGTCATTTATTTTTTCCCCTGTTGTTATAAAATAAACAGGCGCTTTTGTTTCTGCGCATGCTGTCAAAGCTCCTCCGCCTTTTGCAGTTGAGTCCATTCTTGTTATTATGACACCAGAGATTTTCACTGCATCAAGAAATTCCTGGGTTTGCTTTTTTGCAGCCTGACCTATATCTGCAGGCATTACAAGAATTATTTCTGTCGGTTTTATTTCTTTATTCAGCGTTTTGATTTCTTCAATTAATTCTTTGTCAAGACTATGTCTTCCTGCTGTATCTATGAGAACCAGATTATAATTTTTTAATTCTTTTTCGCAGCTTTTCCAAAGCTTTGCAGGATTTTTTTCACTCAGGTCAATAAAACATTGAAGCCTGTTTTTGTCAGCCAGTTGCTGGAGCTGTTCTGGTGCAGCAGGACGATGAACATCTAAACCTATTAAAGCTACTTTGCTACCACGCTTCGCGTAATAATTTCCTAATTTTGCTATTGTTGTTGTTTTTCCCGCCCCGTATAATCCTAAGAACATTATTCTGTTCTGCTCTTTTTTGATAGTAAGAGGTTTGTATTCTCCTAAAATTCTTGTGAGTTCATCGTGAAGCAGTTTGATTATGTGCTCTTTTTTCTCAATTCCTTTAATTCTTTCATCCAAAGCTGCTTTTCTTATTTTATCGCTAAGCTCTTTTACAAGAAGGAGATTTACATCTGCTTCTATCAATGCTCTTTGCAAATCTTTTATGATAGAGTCAACCACATCTTTGTCGAGAAATATGGCATTTGCTATCTTGTTGGTGGTTCTTCTTAAAAGTTCGCCGAGTTTTTCAAGCATGAAAGAAAGAGGAAAAAAGGAGTTAATAAATTTGTGGTTAAGGTTATAATTTTTACAGCAGCAACTTTTTCTGCAGATGGTTTTTTGAGAAAGCATGCAGGGCGTAAGAGATAAGAAGAGCGCCGAAAACATCAAGGCTGTAATGGCCTCTGCTGAAAATCATAAATATTCCTTCAAGAAGAGCTAAGAGCAAAAGAGTAAATGCCAAGTATCTAGAATTAGACTTGGGTTCTTCTTTTATCAAAAGGAACATTAAAAAAAGAATTCCTGTGTGTCCACTGGGAAACATTCCTCCAACAGGAAAGATGCCCAAACCCCATTTTTCAAGAGGAAATGGATTTGCCAGAGGAGCGACGTATATGAAAAAAGAGCGAATAAGATAAAAAATTCCGATGATTGTAGCATAATATGGAATTTTTTTAATTGTTGTTTTTTTGCTAAAAACAAAAATAACAAAGAGAATAGGACCAATAATTGACAAAATATCTGAAAAAACAGAGAGATTAATAAAAGGAAGAATTTTGAAAAAAACATCTGTTGAAATAACTAAATCAGGATAAATTTTATTTGTGTAACTCACCATAATTGTTGCGATGTATAGCGAGAATAAAAGAAACAGGATGCTTAAAATCAGTTTTGTTTTTTGCCTTGTTTTCATCTTAAAGTCCTAACTTTTCTGAAAATTTCTTTTTATTAAACGGCTCTAGCTTGTCATATTCCTGGCCTGTGCCGAGAAAAAGAATCGGCCTCTTTATGGCATAACCAACTGACAAAGCTGTTCCGCCTTTTTCATCAACATCTGCCTTTGCTAGAATTATTCCCTGTATACCTATAGCAAAATTAAAGCTCTTTGCCTGCTCTACAGAGTCATTCCCTGTTATGCTTTCTCCTATGAACAGCTTTAGGTCTGGCTTGCAGACATTTGCAATTTTTTCAATTTCTTTCATAAGATTTTTTGCAGTATGCATTCTTCCTGCTGTGTCTATCAAAACGCAGTTGATATGATTTTTTTTAGCATAGCTTATTGCATCAAAGCCGACAGCTGCAGGATCTGCTCCGTATTGTTGGCTAATAATCTTTACTCCAAGCTTTTCTCCGTGCTTTTTCAGCTGCTCTATAGATGCTGCACGGAATGTATCTGCAGCAGCAATCACACTTGAGATGTTTTTTCCTTTGAGATAATGCGCAATCTTAGCAATTGTTGTTGTTTTGCCTGTTCCGTTTATTCCAACAAAAAGAATAACATATGGCTCATTTTTATTTGCCAGGTTTTTTTCTGTTATTCTTGAGACTATGTCAAAAGGCTCTATCAAAAGCTCTTCTATAGTGTCTCTGAGACCATCTCTTATCTCTGACTCTATTTCTTTTTTCAGGATTTCTTTTCCAATAATTCTTTTTCTTAGTTCAAGAATTATTTTTTCAGCAACTTCATAGGCCACATTGTTCTCCAGGAGAAGATTTTGCAGCTCTTCGCTGTAAGAATCAAATTCCTCATCAGATATAGTTGTTTTGGATATTTTTGATTTTAGTTTAGAAAAAAAACCCTGTTTTTCTTCTGTTTCCTCAGCATGCTCAAACTTTTTTAGCTTTTCTTTTTGGGTTTTTTCTTCTTTAATCTTGATTGATTTTGGCTTACTTTCTGTTTTTTCCGGCTCTGACTTATCTTTTGAAATTTTCTTTGCCCAGCCTGCTATTTTTTCCTTTAAAAACTTAAACATATTTTTTCTAAGTTTGACACGTTTATAACTTTTATTAATAGACATCTTTTAATTAGCAATAACTCTGGATAAGTGTAAGGTTTTAACAGATGGCGACTTCTTTCTGAGATAAAACTTTTTGATTATTACACACTAAAACTTCAATAAAATACTAACTTATTAAGTGAACATAAATTTTTATAAATAAAGAAGCCTCTTTTTCTTAATGAAAGCAAATAGGAAATTTTCAATCATTTGCCAAGATGTTTCGCGAACAAGAAATTCGCGTCACAGGAGCATCAAATGAAAGGCATATTGGTTATTATAGATGGGTTGGGAGATTTGCCTTCGAGGCAGTTAGACGACAAAACACCGCTGGAAGTTGCAGAAATGCCTAATCTTGATTTTTTAGCACACAGAGGGCAAATGGGGCAGATGTATCCTGTAAGACCAGGGTTTGTTCCAGAGTCAGATGAAGCTGTTGTTTCTATATTCGGAAATGATTTAATAAGCAGTTCAAGAGGACAGCTTGAAGCAAGAGGAGCTGGGTTAAAATTAACAAGAGGAGATTTAGCTATTAGAGTTAATTTTGCAACTATTGATTCTCTGGAATCTGGAAAAATTTTAGATAGAAGAGCTGGAAGAACCTTAACTACGTCTGAAGCAGAAATACTTGCAAAAGCACTAAATAAAATAAAGCTTCCCTGCGAATTTGAATTTAAAGCAACCATACAGCATAGGGCTGTGCTTGTTTTGAGGGGAGGTTTTTCAGACAATGTCACAGGAAATGATTATACATATTCAAAAGGTTTGGCAACAGCTGCAGAAAAGATTGGTGACTTCAAACCTCTTGATGAAGAAGAGAACACTATTTATACAGCAAATATCCTGAAGGAATTTATAGACAAAGCATATGAAGTTCTTAATAATCATCCTGTGAATAAAGACAGAATAAAAAGAGGATTAATGTCTGCAAACTTTTTGCTGATGCGTGGCGCTGGCATAGAGCCACCCAAACTTAGATTTTACAAAAAATGGATGGCTGTGGTATATATGCCCTTAGAAAAAGGATTTGCGAAAATGTGCGGAATGACCCCTTTTTCCTTTGATTATCCCAAGCTGAAAAATCTAGATGCTTATTCAAATCTATGGGACGGGTTAAAAAAAGCATGCGAGTTCTCAGAGACAGCTTTAAGGAAAAACTTTCATGATTTTGATTACGCATATATTCACATAAAAGAAACAGATTTGCCTGGTCATGACAATAAGCCATTTGAGAAAAAGCACATGCTGGAATATGTGGACAAAACTTTTTTTAAATTTCTGGCGAGCTTTGCTCCGCCTAATAAAATTAAAGTAGTGATTACAGGAGATCATTCAACTCCGTGCAGGCTGAAAGCACATTCTGCAGACCCTGTTCCTGTTTTGTTTTACAATCAGTCTATTCCAAAAACAAATTTGTTTTCAGGAATTAGTGGGTTTTTCAAAAAGAAAGAGGAAGAGGCAGAGCCAAAGGCAGAAAGGGTAAAATTCTGTGAGAAAGAAGCAAAAAAAGGAACCCTCGGAAGCTTTCTGGGAAAAGATCTTATTGACAAGGTTAATTTTGTTGGATAATCTTTTTAATGGAAAAGAAATTTTAATAGGGAAAACAGCGTAAAAGCAATTCAATAAGGGTTTATCAGGCATATTAACAATTTGAATTAATACCAGTCCTTTTATGTTTTTTCAACATAACAATCATTAAAAATAGGGCGTGTTTTTCCAGAACATGATAACTTATAATGATATTTATGAAGCTGCCAGGAAAGAAAGATATTCTGACCAGCTTCAGTCGCTTTCCAAGAATTTTATAGAAGAGGTTGCAGAATACCTTAAAGACAAGAAAGAGATGGCTTCAAAGAGCGATGATGTTTTTTCAGAAGTTATAATAAAAACAAAAAAACAGCTGGAAAATGCAGTAACTCTTTTCAATGAGTTAATGCTCAGAAGAAGAAAGAAAATCTTGGCGCTTGTTCTTATAGCTGCAGAAACAGGAATTTCAAAACAGGATTTTGAAAATATGTTATCTTTTGAAAAAAGTCTTTTTGAAGAAATGATGAAATGCATAGACATAACAGATAAAAAAATACAGCAGATTTTGAACGGAAAAAAACAGGAAATAGACAAGAATGAGCTTATAATATTCAAGACAAATGTTGAGGAATTCCTGGATATGGAGGGTGGAAAGCTGGGTCCGTTTGAAAAAGGGCAGATGGCAAATATATCAAAAGACATAGCAAAAATATTAATTGATGACGGGAAAGCAGAGGTTGTGGAGAAATAAATAATTTTCTATCAAAATGACCTCTTTAGATAATAAGCTTATGAAGATTGATACGGTAATTGAGAGATTTAATAATAACAAGGGCTATTCTTTTCGTAATAAAGCAGAAAAGATATGGGACTTTTGGTATATAACAGACGTTGCGGGTTCGCTTATAAGGAGATACCAAAAACCGCGCGCAAAAGATTTAGGGTGGAGTGAAAAAAAATTAACATTTATTAATGCTGCTCTTTGGGGCATCGGAGGGTCTTTAGTTCTTTCAGGTTTAAATTATCTCATTGGAGATTATCTCGGAGAAAACTTTCAAGAGCATTTTTATAATTATCCTGAGGTTACAATTGCCCAGAATATGGTAAGAATAGCTTATTCACAAACAACAGGAAAATCAATAGGAGCTTTAAGTATCTATAATTTAGGAGGAACTTCTGTTTATTTACTCAGGGATTTTGGGAGGTTTTTATCAGGCAGATTAAGAAAGTTCAGACAAAAAAAGCCTGTGGAGGGAGTTGAACCCTCGACCTACAGTTCATCTGGATTTTTATGAAAATCTTACAAAACTGCCGCTCTGCCACTGAGCTACACAGGCCTATGAAGTTTTAAAGAATTAGATGATTTAAAAGATTATTGATTAAATCTTGAGCAAAGATACTAAGCCCTTCAAATGCATCTTTATATAAGATTATCTGTGCTTATTTCACCTTGAAAATTCTTATCTCACAGAGAGAAAGAGGATAAATCTTCTTTAGTTTAACACTGAGGAATTTCTGGAATCTGCCCTGTATAAGCTCTTCGAAGAGAGTTTGTGCATCTTTATTTTTTACATATTCCAGGATTTCTTCCCTTGCCTTTTCCCTTAGCGCTTTTCTTACCTCACGGGAAACTTTTTTTCTTGTTATAAGAAACGGCTTTATTTCTGCTTTTGAATCCTTGATTTCTGCTAAGAAAGAATCTTCTACCTGATTTACCCCTTTTCTAATCATTCTTCTGATAAAATAAGGCAAAATTACAAACTCTTTCGGCTCTGCAAAAGCCTTGTTGTCCCCAACTTTGACTTTCAGGTCAAGAAGAACGCTTTTTCCCCTCAGGATTCTGGTCAAGTCATATTTTATTGTTTTACCGTTAAGCTCTTCGATGTCATATCCATAAAGCTGGGTTTCTTTTTTTAATATTGGAATTTCGACATCAAAAAATTTCTGTTTTCTTTTTGCTAATGCCATTTTTAATATTTAATCTACCTGCTTTGCAGTATTTAAATTTAAATTATTAGCATTTACCATAGCAATTTGATTACAGCCATTTTTGCAATTAGCAATTTCTTTTTTATTCAGGCAATTTATTGAGGACAAATTTTTTTCTGTCATTCCTGTGTTATTTTTCCTGTTCGTTTATTTCTTCTGCCCTGGCGATATTTTGATTTTCCGCATTTTTCGCAGATATACATTATATTTGTTTTTTTGGTTGTTTTGGATTTTCTTTTATTTTTACTAATAGCGGGTTTACTCCATTTGCCTTTGTTTCCTATCCCTCTTTGTCCTCTTCCTCTTAGTTCTGCTCTTTGTTTTGAGCCTCTTCTCAGAGACCCTCTTTTTCCACCTGTTCCGACTAGCTTTATCTTTTGCTTTGTTTTTGCGTTGCAATACGGACAATATCTGTTTACTGTTTTTGGAAGCTTCATATTTGAAAAATAATTTCTTTGGTTTTAAAACCTTTGGTTTATATTCACTTACATAAACCTTATAAATAAGGAGTCCATCAAAAAAATATGGCAGAAACAGAATTATTATCTCTTGTAGAAGAGATGAATCTTACTGGCACAGTACTTCCAGAAGGGATGGTCCGAGAACTCTTTGAATGCCAAGGAAATTCTTCAGATCAAAAATGTTGCCATTGTGTTAGCCCTATTGATCCAGAGATTTATCATCAAAGGGGCAGGGGCGAAAGAGGAACTTTTGTTAGAAAAGATTCAAATTATAAAACCTCTTTTTAAATGGATAAATTTATCTTAGAACAAGGAAAATTTGGAAGCGTTTGGCTAGCCCTTACTTATAATTGTAATAATCAGTGTAAATGGTGCTACGCTTCATCTAATATATCTTCTTTTAGAGACAGAGAATTTGATAATAGCAAAGAAACCGAATTGTATGAACTTTTAAGCGAATTGGGAATTAGAGATGTTAAACTAGTTGGAGGAGAATCTACTTTATATCCAAACATTATACCTTTAGTAGGTAATTTATCTTCTTTAGGTATGAATATTACTCTTGTTACAAATGGAAGGAGATTCTCTGACCTTGAATTTGCAAAAAGAATTACTGACGCCGGATTAAAAGATTCATGTTTTTCCATAGAAGGATATGACAAAGAAAGTCATGATGCTGAAACTTGTGTAAGGGGAAGTTTTGTTGAAGCTATGCAGGGGATTGAAAATTTTATAAAATTGGGGGGGAGAATTGCTACAAACACAACAATTACATCTGAAAATAAAGGATATCTTGAAAAAATTGTAGATTTTCTCTCAACTAAATCAAGAGTAATAACATTTAATATTTGTGAGCCTTTGTTCCGGGCACGTTCTAGTTCTACTAATGTTTTCTCTCCAAGAGGTGTGCTTTCTCCAATGGAAGGGGTTTCAGAATTTGAGCGTATTTATAGATATGCAAAGCAAAGAGGTATAGATATTAAACTTACTACCCCTCTTCCAATTTGTAACTTTAGTGAGGATATCCGAGAATCTATGCACAAAGAAGGAGCAATTGGAGGAATCTGTTCAATTATTTCCGGTCAAAATTTTGTTATTGACTATAATGGAGACATCTTACCATGTACACTCTTTTCTGGTTTCCCGCTTTTTAATATTTTCAAGGAAGGTAAAGTAATCAGCGCTGAAGAATTTTTATCCCGATACAATTCTTTAGAGGGTGGACAAGGATTAAGAGAAAAAATTCGTCATTTTCCTTCAACTAAATGTTCTGAGGGATGTGATCTTTTTTGCTCTGGTGGTTGTCCAATCTTTTGGGCTAAATATCCTTCAGAGGAACAAATAAAGGGCTTATAAAAATTTATCAAAAAATGGCCCTGGCAGGAATCGGACCTGCGCCTTGTCCATTTTGAGACGCTTCAAACTTACGCGAGATAACGTAACGTCAAGGACATGTTCTGCCATTAGACTACAAGGCCTTCTTGTCTTAAATGATTAGCGATTATTTATATAAACTTTGTTAAAATATAAACCTTGTTGAATATTTAAGAAATATTTAAATACGTTGCACGATAAAATAATATATGAGAGGAAGAGGCAATTCAGGATTATTCTTTGTAATTTACCTAATTTTTGGAGTTTATTTTATCAATTATGCATTCAATTTTGTGCCAATTCCTGCCTTTATTACTTCAATTGACAAATGGATAATTCTTGTCGGAGGAGTTCTTATTATAATTGGCGCAATCAATTTGCTGAGACTGAATAGGTACAGATATGCGTATTGATTTTTAATATTTGTTCTTAGAATTTAGCTTAAACTTTCCTTTTTATGCACGCTTATGAAGGATAACTTCACTAAGTAACTTAATAACTAAGTAAGTTATTAAGAAACATTTAAATATTAACAGCCTCTTTGAAAATTGAAAGAGCATGAAAAAGTATTTACTTCTAGTAGAAGATGAAAGACTCTGGGAAAAGTTCAAACAGGGCACTACAAGAGATATTAATACAGAAATAATAGAGCTCATACGCAAGAAAATTGAGGGAGCAAAGAAGAATGAGAAATAAAAATATGGGGAATGTTAGGGGTCAGGTGACTATTTTTATTATAATAGCTATTGTTATTATTGCACTGGTTGCGGGATATCTCCTGCTTAAAGGTTCGTTTGGCGTAAAAGAAATTCCTTCAGAAATTGCGCCTGCTTATAATAGTTTTCTGGCATGTTTGCAAGAGGATGTCAGCACAGGGATAAATGTTTTGGAAAGCAGGGGTGGATATATTGAGCTTCCGGGTTTTGAACCTGGCTCTACATATATGCCCTTTTCTTCGCAGCTGAATTTTGCAGGAAATCCGATTCCTTACTGGTATTATGTCTCTGGCAATAATATCCAGAAAGAGCAGATACCAACGAAGAATGAAATGGAAAACCAGCTTGAAATTTTTTTGGAAAGCAGAATAAGAGACTGCAATCTGAGGGGTTATTATGATCAAGGATTTGTAATAAGCATGGGTGAACCAAATGCTGATGTTATTATAAAAGAAAATTCTGTGGATGTTGATTTAAGCATGCCTCTTGTCATAGAAAAAGGAAATGACACTGCTTCAGTAAAAAGCCATAAAATATCAAAAGTTTCATCGCTTGGAAAGCTTTATGACTCTGCAAAAATAGTTTATGAAGAAGAGCAGAAAAATTTATTTTTGGAAAATTATGGCATTGATGCGTTAGGGCTTTATGCTCCTGTTGATGGAGTTGAAATTACATGTGCTCCATTAACCTGGGATGCTGAAAAAATCTTTGATGATTTACAGGAAGCTATAGAAGCAAATACTCTAGCATTGAAATCAAAAGGAGCTGAAACAGATTATTTTGCATTAAAACTCCCTATAGATGAAAATGTCAGATTTTTGAATTCCCGAAATTGGTCAAATAGCTTTGAGATTTCACCTGCAGATGATAGAATTCTGATTGCAACTCCTGTCGGAAACCAGCAAGGACTTGGAATTTTAGGATTCTGCTATGTTCCTTATCATTTTGTGTATAACATAAAATATCCTGTTCTTGTACAGATTTATAATGAAGAAGAAATTTTCCAGTTTCCTGTCGGAGTTGTTATACAGGGAAATAATCCAAGAGAAGCTTTAAATGCAACAGCATCTGAAGATATTGTTCCTGAATTGTGCAAATACAAGAACACAGAGATTCAGATAAATGCATATGACACAAACTTTGTTCCTGTAGATGCAGATATTTCCTATGAATGTTTTGGAAACAGGTGTGATATAGGCTCTACAAATTCAGGAATCTTAAAAGCAGAATTCCCTCAATGTGTCAATGGTTTTGTTTCTGCAAAAGCAGAAGGGTTCAAAACTACCAGATACCTTTTTTCGACAGTAAATGAAGGAGCATTGGATATAATTCTTGAAAGAATCTATCCCACAGATGTTAAACTTCTTCTTGATGGAAAAATTTACAATGGAAGTGCGATGATGACTTTTACATCTGATTATGCAACAAATACTTTGGTCTATCCAGAGCAAAAAATTGTCAATCTTGGAGAAGGGGAGCATGATATTCAGGTTGAAATTTACAAAAATTCCCAGATAACAATCGGTGCTACGACAAAAGAGCAGTGTGTTCAGGTTCCAAGGGGAATTTTAGGAGTTTTCGGTTTGACAAAAGACAAGTGCTTTACTATCCAAGTTCCTGAGCAGGTTATTTCAAATGCACTTGCAGGCGGAGGAAAACAGACCAAGTATATACTTGAATCAGAATTAATAAAAGGAAATACTCTGGAAATAAATGTAAAAAGTCTGCCGGTTCCTGAAACAATTGAGCAATTGCAAAATAATTATCTGTTGTTTGATGAAAATGAACTGGGGGTTGAATTTGTTAAATAAAAAATAAAATGTTAAAAGAAAAAGAATTTATTGGCAGAGGAAATTGTTATAGCCACGATGCTGTTAAATGTAAATTTTTAGGGGTTAATATTCTTTTATTAACACTATCTTTCTTGCTAATCATCTTTTCGCTATCAATCATCTCAGCTGCGACATCATCTTATGTTCGTGCCGCGCCTGCATACACATTTAGTTATCAGACATCTGCATACACAGGCACCCAGTCATTTCCTTTATACGACAGAACAATGTGCCAGGCAGGACAGGATTTTATCCTGCAGATAGATCCTGCCGGATGCACTCCTGCTGTTGTAAGAAGCGATTTGCTTGAAGAGCAGGAAGTTGCTGTATTCTGCCCGATACTTGCAACACAATTAAATCCTCTTATTGAAGTAAAAGACATAGATTATCTTACAATAACTTCAAATAATCTTCCAAAAGAAGTTTTAACAGTTGGCTACCAACCTGCAGCAGCTGCATTAGGAGACTGGAATCCAGAGATTACTACAAGTTTTTTAGGAAACATTGGTTATGCTACAATTGTTTTAAAGAGACAGCCGAATGAATCAGCAATGCCTGATTTTGTGAGTGGAAATCTGACAGCAAGGCTAATGTATGATGTAGATAATGCTTTTGGAACAGGAAGAGCTGTTTATTATCTCCCACAACTTACAGATGTGGAATGGAACAGGGATTATTCTGCATACAGCTTCTGGGAAGGAAGAGGATATTTAAGATTAGAGGGGGCTGATAATCAAGGCGCAAGCATTGGGATATATTCTGATTTTGATTCTTCTGGTGCTGGAAGGGGCGGAGAAAAAGATAAAATAACAACTGTGAATGTTGAAAAAGGGAAAACCTCCGGCGAAGTATTTCTTCCTGGATTTAATTATTGCAGAGGCGGATTAAAAATAAAATTAGACGGTCTGGAAAATCCAGATACAACAGTAAGATTAAGAATTGATTCAGAAACTATTGAACTAAAAGATGAAGAGGAATTTTTAGAAGAAAGATGCCAGGTAAAAGAGATAATCAAGCAGGGAATAAACCAGAGAGTTGAAATTTCCTGCAGAGAAGATGAAAGAGGAACAAGCTTTACAGGAAGCAGCTTTGAATTAAGAATAAATCCTAAAGTAAATATTTCTATAAATGGAACTACAGAGCAGCACGCTATTGGTGATAAATTATATGAGCAGGGAACAGATTCGGTTTATCTTGGTTTTGTAGGAAACAATGGAACAACTAATTCCCCAAGAGATTTATACATAAGACTTATTTCAATACCTTTGGACAGAGGAGGAAATGCGGAAAAATTAACTGAAAGTGAAATAGCTCATATGGCTGATTACGACGGGCGCGTTTCTCCTGCTGAAGTTCGCGGAAGAACCAGTGCAGCAGGAGCTGCCAGAGAACTTATTACAAAAGCTATTGCTTCTGGAGGGAGTATCCTTAGAACAATCATAACAGGGAAAGATCCTGAGCGTTTGCATTATATTGACGGAGAAAAAAATATCTTTGGGACAGCTGTCAGGGTGTTTGGATATGCAGGAGTTTATGATACTGATTTATCAGGGATGCCGCAAAATCTGAGGAATAATTACACAAAAGCAATGGACGATTATGAGACTATAAAAGCAAGCTTTTCAGGAGAGGCATATGGCGAAGATTTGAGGACTATAGGAGAGCAGGCACTTTTTAATGCAATAGTGCTTGCAAACAGGGTTGGGCAGAAAAGCCAGGCATTGCAATTATGCCAGGAATTTTCAGAGGATTATTCTGATTCTGCTGCACCTTCAATTTGCAGCAATGAATATCTTTTGTCAAATCTTGAAATTTCCGGGCAAAGTGTTCTCATCAACGGAAAAACCCATATTCTTTCTTTTGAAGGGATAAAAAAGCCAACTTATGAGGAATTTGGATTAGAGGTCAATGTTGGTGGCTACAGCGATGGGCATAAAGAAACGTTTGAGTTATCTAAAGATGAGATAGTTTATATCAATGATTCTTCTGGTGAATATATCCAGCTGGTTAGCTTAGATGAGAACTCTGCAACTCTCAATACAAATCTGATAAAAACAAGCGTAATAGGGCGTATAGGGGCAGCTGTAGCAAATCCAAATCAGAAACTTGAAGAGGGAAAAGAGGAACTTTTTGGAAGCAGATATTCTTTTTCAATTTCAAAAATAAATCTGCAGAGAGTTGCGCGAGTTTCTGTAGAACCTCATGTTGATTACGCCAGAGCAAATGCAAGCATTAACTTTAAAATAGGAATAGAAAAAAGAGGAATTCAGTTGTCTCCTGAAAAAGCAAAAGAAAAAATAGAAAGCCTGAATAAGACAATTAAAACTCTGACAAAAATATCTGACAGTCTTGGAAAAGTCGTTACTGTCGGAAAAACAGCATGCCTAGTTACCGGTGGTTATCTGACTTTCAAGAACTTTTTTGCAAATCTTGAAGGAAGCGGGCTTGCAAGACAGAGGGTTATGAGAACAGATGATGTTGGGTGGTATGATAAATGCAGGAATGCTGTAACAAATAATGCACAGATTAATGGAAAAGGTCCATTCTCAAATATTGAGCAATGTCTGCAGGCAAACTCTGCTGCTATAGATGCTTCTGTGAATGCTGTTGATGCCGTAATTAAACAGCAAAATCAGGAAACTAAAGACAGAGAAGAAGGAATTTCTCATACAAGTTTCCTTGGAGAAACCACAGTAGACACAGATGCTTCTTTAACCAGATTGATTGAAGGCAATTATATAAATGACATTACTGCAAAAACAAACGAAGTATTTACCACAAGCAGTGCATCTGTTAATAACAAAATAAAAGTTGGCAATAATGAGGTGGCTGTTAGTGAAATAATTTCCCATATTAATTCAAACACAATCACCCTTACTCAGGCAGAAAATCTGCAGTTAAATGCAAGGCTTCTTAATTCCCCGGATGCAACTGCTGCAGCTATAGCGAGAAACCAGGTGGAAAAAGCTCTCGGGGAAATTTATTCTAACTCACAGGCAGAAGTTCAGAGAGAAACTCTTTCTGCCCAATATGGGCTTCCTTTTTCAATTAGTTCAACCGAGAGATTAACAGATTTACCATTAACCCAAATAAATACTTTTGCAGAAGTTAAAAACCGGTTTTCCGGAGCAAGCATTGCGGATAATACTTATGTTACAGGATTTCAAAATCAGTTAGATGGAAGAAAATATCTTTTAACTCTTAGCAATGATTTTGTTATAACTCAAACATATTTGATAGGAGCGCTGGTAGATAATAAAAATGTTTTAAGCGTTGCAGACCCAGACCCCGAAAAAGTAAATCCATTAAGGTTAAACCCAAAAAAAATAGATGCAACAACATATCAAAACAGATATACTAACGCCGAAGTTAGATATTATGAAACAGAACCTTATCGCGGATTGCCTGCTGTTGTTCCATTTGATACAACAAACGGATGGTATGCTGCTGTAAAATCAGAACTTCCTATTTTAGGCGGATTAAGAGCATATGATTCTTCAGGACGGGTTTCAAGCTTTTATGTATGCAATGTCGGGCCAAACGGAAGAGAAGACAATATGGGTGCAGATGATAATTGTCAGGGATTTGTTCCGGGAACAGGGCAAGCCCCTGTTTTTTCAGGAATGAATGCAAGAGAAGCAGAGCAGTTAATGACTAAAGCTGTAAGTGCAATAAGCTATGCATCAAGTCACCATACCGCAGGACTTTCTCATATAACTATAAATGGGCAGTCGATTAATGTTGGCGAACCTGCTGCAAATATACCAAATATACAATGCGAAGATTTCATGTCACCTTCTGACTGCAATTTATTATTCAATGTGTGCGACCCTTTTATATGTCCCTCAAGCAGATGTGATCTTGGAGGAACATATCCTGTAAAAGATGTTGTTCAGTCAGGACTAGCTGGAAGCATTTTCCTTTGCATGCCAAACTTCCCGGAAGTGAAAGTTCCTGTTTGTGTTACAGGTGTTCATGCAGGAGTTGATGCTTATAACAGCGTGCTTAAATCATACAGAGAGTGTTTGCAGACAAGCATAGATACAGGGCAGACCCTTGGAGTTTGCGACGAGCTAAACAGCATTTATACATGCGAGTTTCTTTGGAAAGAAATAATTCCTATAGCAAAATATGCTATACCTAAAATAGCCGGCGGCGTTATTTCAGGAAGTTCTGGCGGCGGAGGGGAATATCTTGGAATTTCAGATGCTATGTCTAATGCAGAGAAATCTGTAGATTACTTCACTCAATATTATGCAGATGATTCTTTCAAGGCATTCAAGGCAAGATCTACGCAAGAGGTTGGAGGAGAATTCTGCAAAAAATTCACTTCGTTTGTAGGACCTGAAGGAGGAAATATGCTTGATGCTCTTGTTGCTCCTGATTCACCGTCGCAGTTTTACGGAAGATTCGAGGAAATATCATACACAACTGCAACAAATCCTCCTGTTTCTCAATACAAAGTATTTTATCACATTTATGCAGGAAATGATTATCCTGCATATTACCAGGTTTATCTCAGAGGAACAGGAAGTTCGTTTTATCAGGACACCAATCTCGAAAGGCCTGTTGCATCAGGATTTATTCCAGCAGGAGAGTTTAAAACAGAGACAAAGGATTTCACAGCACCATCTGGATACAAACAATTGTGCATAGTTGTCAACGGGCAGGAAGAATGCGGATTCCAGCAGGTAACAACAGAATTTGGGTTTGATTATCTTTCAGAGCAATATGCTGCACAGCAAGCTTCACAGAAAGATGTAAACTCTGAAGCAGAATGTGTATCTGGAAGTCCAAGCACATATAGTTTCTTAAATCCGGTAAGCGCAGGGCAAATTGCATCAGGAATAATTCCGCAATCAGCTGCAGAAGAAGCGTTGAATCCTGCGATATACAATAGGGGGATAATAAGAGTTTGCGCAACATCTAATCCGGGACAAGGAACAGATGTTTTTGTCGGAACAAATAAATCAAGATGGCAGCCTGTTGGAAACTGCGGAAGCGAGAATCTAAAATGCTGGCTTGATACAGACAGTGTAAAGAATGTTATTAAAAATGCAAATATATTAAATCAAACCCTAGGAGAGGTTGGAAATAATTATGTGCAGAGATTGCAGGAAGAAGGGCAATTTATTACTGAAGATGCTTTTACCGACGAGGTTTTTTACTTAAACAGCTTAAACAGTTCTACACAAAAAATCATCAGAATAAACGCAAACATATCTAAAACATTCTATAACAATCAAAGAGCTTATTTACATTTGCTAAGAGGAAATGCTTATGGTAATTTAGCTACTGAATTATATAGCACTGAAATAGCAAGGCAAAAGACCGCAGCTGCTACTGCAACTACCAGACCCGAAATTATTCCTGGGTTGCCGGTAGCAGAGCAAATAGATTTGGGAATTAATTATCCTGTTTTTGAATTTCAGGATGGAACAGCAAGAAATAATAGATATTATACATTTGATTCTGAAAAATGGAATTGGTGTGTAAATAATTGTGATGAACAGAAAAATTGGTATGAAGCAGCATTTGCAGAGTTTGCAGGAACAAGCAGCGGAGAAGATGCCACATCAATAACTCTTATACCTAGTTTAGGAAATACAGATAAGCAATTTATATTGCATTTAGCAGACAAAGACTATTTGCAGGGATTGCAGCTGTTAATACACCGAACAACGCAAAATGCTGAAGGGGGAATTCTTCCTTGCTGGTTAGGTGGCTGCACATTACTTTCTACTGACAAAGTTGATTTTTCTTATGATGGAACATTTACTGTTACAGGAAGTGAATCTTATCAGATACCTGGTGCAACATACACATTCAAAACAAAATTTGAATTTGTTGCTGCTCAAAATAAATGGAGGTGGTCTCCTAGCACTGTAGATGATTGGGTGTTCGCACCTGAAACAGAGGTGAAAGAAGGTTCATTCAGAGGACAGCAAGCAAAGGCAGAAATTGCAAATTTAATTAATAGCTTAAACGGAAAAACAGAGGGAGAAGGCGCTTTAATAATATTCAGCATATCAACAGCATCGCCTCTTGGTGCAGGATTATCAGAAGTTGATGCCCGCGAAATTGTTGATAATGCAAATATTGAGATACTTGAAAGTGTGAAACTTCAGGGAGTTCATGAAGCTACTTTATCAGAAATTGTTAATCTCAAAACAGAGTGCAGCAGGGTTGTAGAAGATTGCGTTGTTGTAATTACAAGTGCAACAGATGGAAGTCATGCAGAAGGAACCTATAGTCATGCTAATGGCTACAAAGTTGATTTGCGTATAACTAATAGTAACCTGAACAATTATATTGAAAATCATTTCGACTATATTGGTTTAAGAAGCTCTGATAATGCAAGGCAGTATAGACATACTATAAACAGCAATCTCTACGCAATTTATGCCAGGGAAGCAGCCAGCAGCAGCAATACAGGTGCGCACTGGGATGTGGTTGTCAGACCTAAAACTACTGCGACTTCTGCTTCAGATACAACAACTTCGCCTGCTGCTGTAACAGGCAGTTTTATTGCAGGAACACAAATTACAACACCTTTAGGATTAAAATTAATTGAAGAACTTAATATTGGCGATGAGGTTTATTCTCTAAATCCTCTTACAAACGGATTTTTAAAAAAAAACATAATTGATAAGTATGAGATTCCTGCAAAAAATACTTTAAACATCACTTTTAGTGATAAAACTAACCTAATTGTTACACAAGAGCATCCTTTTTGGAATCCAACAACTAAATCTTATAAAAAAATTAAGGATTTTAAAGTAGGAGATAAAGTTCTAAGTTTCAAAAATACCAATTCTGCTAAAGAATTAATTATAACTTCTATTGAACCTATTCCTTCTTACGAAGGTAAACCTGTTTATAATCTGCGTGTTGACGGTGAATTCAATAATTATTTAGCAAACGGGATTTTGGTGCATAATAAATATGCTACGACTACCGATGATGCTTTATTGGAGGGTGATGCAATTGCTGAAGATTTAATGAGTACTCAAGATGAAGTATATACGGATCTTACAACAAGAGAAAAAATTGATACAATAGAATCAGAATTTGGTACAGGTTCTGTTAAAAGATGGGATTCTATCCTTTATCCTAGACAGATTACTTGTCCTGAATATAATTATAATAATTTAGTCTACCCTTCAACCACAACTAATATCGCTCTTGCTGATGTTGAAAGGATAAAATCTGCTATAAATAGTGGTGTAATAAATGCTAACAAAAATAGTTATCATATTATTCTATCTCCCAGTTATGCTTATGCAATTGCAGCTGGAGAAGGATTATTTCCAGGTATGTTAGAAAAATATTGTAACCGTAAAAGATTGGGGATAAGTCCTTATACATCTTATTTTAGAACTAGTAAATATTTTGGTCTTGATAATCCTCAAGAGGATGATGCTACATTAAAAAGTAGCGGATTTTTAAGATCAGATTTTTGTGGCGGTTATAGTAATAGTCAATGTTTTTGGACACCTGAAAGTATTTCTGCAAGTGCATATAGTTCTTTTAGTAACTTTGAATTGGGCACTGAATTCTTTGCAGCTCGCCTCGCTTGGACTAAATGGCAGTTTATTACAGATGTTGAAAATAGGGGTGTCAATATTGCTTCTTTATCAGAAGACCAGATTAATTTTTGGACTTATATTTATTATAACTCTGGCGTTGGAAACGGACGTACTTATTTGAATAGTCACGTTCGTAATGGTGTGCTCAATGATGAAGATTATATTCATATGCCGGGACAAACTGTTGTACATGGACGTAGTGCAAGAGACAATGCAGTAATGTTTACAGCAACAGCAAAGTTTATTCGAGAGCAGGGGATATTTGAAGAATAGGTCAAAAGAAGATAATTTTCTAAAGATTTTTATATGGTTAAGAACTCCGCCCAAGCTTGGTCGTCGTATGCGGGAGATAGGATTCGAACCTATGCAAGCACTAAGCTACTGCGTCCTAAGCGCAGCCCGTTTGACCACTCCGGCACTCCCGCGTATAAAAGAGAGAGATATTTCTCTTTAAAAGTTATTCCATAATACTCTTTTTTATACTTTTTGTGTACCCATTTATCTATGGATATTGGAATTCCAACATCTTTGAAAATTAAACTCAAACCTTTCCACATTTTTTCACTTGCAGTTGATAATCCAAATCCCCTTTGTCTTTTACCACCTTCTGTTGCCATTATTCCTTGTAAAAAAGCTATTTTTATTCTTTTCTTTCCCTTAGTGATATATTTAGGAACATTTACAATATGACTCTTTTTTCCTATGGGAATTTCAAAAACTTTATTTAATAAATTATAAATAGATTTACTATCTATACATATATGATAAGATTGTTTTTTTCCTTCCCTCAATTTTACGGCAGTAATATTAAATTTTCTATTAAATAAATTATTACATATTTTTGAAATATATGTTATTAATTCTTTATTTGTCAACTCTATTGTTGTTTGAAGCTTACTTTTTTTAAGGTGTCCATCCCCGATTATACAACCAACAAAAAAAACCAGTTCTTCATCGATATAAAGAGGGATTCTTGTTATTTTTGATGGACCATATTTCGCTTTTGTAGTTATTTCCTTATGATTCTCTGAAATTATATTTAATTCACTTTGAGAATTAATTACCTCTTTTTTGTACATTAAAGTTTAAGAAGACTAAACTTAATAAATGTTCCGTTGCCTGTCCTATCTATTCAATAGAAATTATAAAAAAGATAAATAAAACTTTAAGATGGTATAATGCTGATAATGTAATAATTGGAGGTTCTTACATTAACAATAAAAATAAATTTTGCAAAATAGGAATTTTTAGACCTTTTTGTTTTTAACTCTAGCTTCTGTTTCTTTCTGCTTAATCTTATCTTCCAGATGCAATTTTTCTATAAGCTCTTTGTATCTGTTTCTTATTGTGACTTCTGTTATGCCTGCAATATCTGCAACTTCTCTCTGGGTTTTCTTTTCGTCATTTATCAAAGCAGCGACGTAAAGTGCTGCAGCAGCTATGCCTGCAGGCCCTCTGCCGGAAGTAAGCTCAACTTCTTCTGCCCGCTTTAAAACTTTAAGAGCATCATTCTGCGTTTTCGGAGAAAGCTTGAGAACAGAGGAAAACCTTGAAATATAATCTTTTGGTGAGCTTTGATTTACTTTTATTCCTAATTTTCTTATAATAAACCTGTATGTTCTTCCGATTTCTTTTCTTTCAACATCAGAAGCTGTTGCCATTTCATCAAGGGTTCTTGGAATATTATAGCTTCTGCATGCTGCATAAAGGCAGGCAGCTATTACAGATTCCATTGAGCGTCCGCGCACAAGCCCTCTCTGTAAAACATAATTGTAAATTCTTGCAGCATCATCTCTTATCACATTCGGAAGATTCAAATAAGAAGCAATAACCCTAAGCTCTGCCATTGCAAGCCTGAGATTTCTTTCTATGCTTGTTGAAACTCTTTCCTGCCATTTTTTTAGTCTCAGGAATTTTCTTGTCTGCTTTGGCTCAAGGCGGTAAATATCAGAAATCTCTCCGACATTTGTCGTTAATCCTTTGTCAAATTTTTGGATGCTTGTAGGAGCTCCCCCTCTCCCTTTTTTCTCACTCTTGTCAAATTTTCCCTGCATGTCAATTCCTGTGTCAACCATTTTCTCCTCGACAACAAGCCCGCAGTCATTGCAGATTATTTCTCCAAGATGGGAATCATATGTCAGATGTATGCTTCCGCATTCCGGACATTTTTTTATAAAAGCCATTGTTGAGTGGTTATAGCAACATTTATAAATGTTTTCTATTTATAAAGCTTTGCCAGGGTTTGGGGTTTCAGGGTTCTAGATTTATTCTAAAAGAATTCCGTTTATCATCCCTTCCTGAGAAGGGCGATTGGTGATTTTTACTTTTCCTTTTTCTGTCTGAACAATTGTGCCTTTGCTTAGGATATTCTGCCTTGCAAGAAAACGATTGGAGGGAGTTTCAAGAACATTTTTAATTTCCAACTTTTGAATTTTATTTCCTATTCTCACATTTACCTGGCTGGCCTTTATCAAAAATGTTTTTTGATTTCTGCCCCTTGTGCTTTTATTTTTTCTTTTTTCCTGCCCTAACTTTACTTCCCTCCTTTGCCCAGGCAGTTCGTATAACTTTTTCTTTCTCCTTTTCTTATATCTTGCTCCAGATATCTTTCTCCCTTGTTTCATAGAAGAAAATCAGATTTTTTGTTTAAATATGTTTCTGTCAATATTTTAGCGAAATGTTTATAAACAATTTTAAAGAACATACAATATGGTTAACGGAATTGAAAGGCCTTTGGATTTGCTGAACAACTCCAAGGGGAAAGAAGTGCTTGTCCATCTAAAAGGAGATAAACAATTTGTCGGAACTTTGCTGGCATTTGATATACATATCAACCTGGTTCTTGACAATATAAAAGAAATGGAAAAAAACGAGATAAAAAGAAATCTCGGTCTAACCTTCCTTAGGGGAGACACCATAATCTTTATTTCTCCTGCTTCAACTGCTTTAAAAAAAGAATAGGCTGATTTATTGCCTTTAATTGAATAAAAACAATTAATCTTAGAGCAAACTATCTTTTTTATTTGAATTAGTTACTTTTATTAATTGAATTTACATTATCAAGTTATGTCAGAGAAGATAAAAATTATTTTCCTTGGAACCAGCGATGCCATTCCAAGCGCAAAAAGAAATCATCCTTCATTTCTCTTAGTTTACGAAGGAGAAAATATTCTTGTTGATTGCGGAGAAGGAACGCAGAGGCAATTCAGAAAAGCCGGATTAAATCCCTGCAAGCTTACCAGAATGTTAATTACTCACTGGCATGCAGATCATATTTTGGGAATTCCCGGGCTTATCAAAACCCTTGCTCTAAGCGGATATAACAAAACTCTTTATGTTTATGGTCCAAGAGGAACTAGATTTTTAATGGAAGCTCTTCTTAAATTATTTGCGGTCCAGAAGAATTTTAAAATAGAAATTAAAGAAGTTTCTGGAAAATTCTTTGAAAATAATGATTTTTATCTGGAAGCAGAATCAATGACTCATGGAACTTCCTGCAATGCCTATACTTTTGTGAAGAAAGGAAGAATAAGGATAGATAAGGCAAAACTCAGAAAATTTAAAATAAAAGAGGGGCCTCATTTAAAGAGCTTAAAAGAAGGAAAAAATATAGAATACAACGGAAAAACATATTCTGCAAAAAACCTAGTTTTCAAAACAGAGGATAAAAAAATTTCCTTTGCCCTTGATACCTCTGTTAATTTAAAATTAAATAAATTTGTCAGAAATTCTGATGCTTTTGTCTGCGAAGCTTCTTATTTGGATGAACTGAAAGAATTGGCTAAAAAGCATCAGCATCTTACATCCAGGCAGGCTGCAGAAATATCAAAAAAAGCCAAAGTGAAGAAATTATTTCTTGTCCACATAAGCCAGAGATATGAGAAAAATTCTGAAAGAATCCTCAGCGAAGCTAAAAAAGTATTCAAAAATTCAGTTATTCCCCAGGATTTGGATATTGTCGAAATTTGAGGGAAAGCTTTTAAATAGATTTCTTACTTTAACATTATACTTTAAGCCTTAAACTGATAGTGCTTTAGCAGTTTAGAGTGAACGAGTGGAACGAGTGAGCCCTTGTAGCTCAGCCTGGATAGAGCGACTGCCTTCTAGGGTTTGCTTTCGTTAGGAAGCAAAAAGATTTCGGAAACCGGAGTCAGCAGTAGGTCGCAGGTTCAAATCCTGTCGAGGGCATAACCTTCAGGGTTAGCCAGCGAACGCGGAATTTGCAATTCCAGCGTCGAGGGCATTCAGCTTCGCTGAATGAAGAACGCCGTAGCGACGTCGTTCTAGGGCATTTGGGTCAATCCAAATGAAGAACGTCCAAGTGTGGCCGTTCTGGGACATTTTATTAGAATGCATAAAAATGCGGAGATGGCACAGTGGTTACTGCAGTCGGTTGCAGCCCGACTATTCGTGGGTTCGATTCCCACTCTCCGCTTCCGACGTAAACTTCTTGTTCAATGAAGTTGGCAGAATGAAATAATAAATAAAGTATAGAAATTTTAATTAGAATAATATTATAATGCTAAGATAGAGGGTTGATTTTTAATAGAAAAAATAATTAGAATAACTAACTAAATATTATTATAAGAAATATCTCTTTAACATTAAGTTTTTTTAGAATAACCTTTTCTTTAACTTATCAAGTCATATCAATGTATTCTTCTGTACCAATTATTCTTCTTTTTGGTCTTTCTATTATTTTTGCAGATGTTCTTGATTTTTGCAGATGTTCAATTTGTTTTTTTTCTTCTGGTTCTTCTTTTTCTTTTTGGCTCGTGTTTTTATTATTTACCCAGCGCACAGCATTGTACAATCTTATTGCAAATAATAAAATAAAGGCTGCAAAAAGAATTACTAAAACATCATTTAAAATTCCCATATTTACCACAAGATTCATTACATTTAGGAGATCTATGATTCTTATGAGGGTTCTGGTTATCATTGCTAAAATCAAAAACGTAAATGCTTTTGAAAGTTCTCCCTCTAACCTAATTTTTATTTCGAATAAAAGAAAAATAGCTATTAAATAAACGATAAAAATGCTTAATCCAAAAACTATTGAAGTTGTATATTCATCAGGCAGTATCATCTTAACTCTTTTTTATCTCCTCTTTGTTATATCAATAAGATTAACTTTTCTTATTGTTTTTTCGGTCTTTTTTCTTCTTATCTCTAATTCGTAATGAACTATTATCCCTACAATCAATAAGAAAAATGTGATTAATACTATATATAATTTTTCTTTTTCTAAAATTTTTGGCGCTACAACATCAAAAAATACACTTGAGCTTGCAATTTTTCCCTCATAATTGACGTCTACATACAACACATATCTTCCGAGAGCGGTGTTTTCTGGAATACGAAGTGTTTTGGTGAAACTCATTTGGGTTTCTACAGCAACAGTATCTCCTGCGGTTATTATTATATTATTCTCCTTATCTTTTATTGTATATCCTACCAGAGCATCTGCAGAGCCGGCTGTCCCAAGATTGTAAATTTTTATATCTGCCAAAATCTCTTCCCCCGGAGATATCTTTGTATATTTTGACGGAATTTTTACTTCCACATCAAATAGACTTTCTTTTGATTCAATCTCTACAGCAGTCATAACCTCTTTTTCAACGCTATTTCCATTTACAATTAATTTCCCTATATATAAATCAGGGATAGTGTCTTCCCGTGCTAAAAAATCAATTGTAACTGTTTCTGTTTTTCCAGAAGCTAATGAAAAAGATTGCTGGTCTATTTTTATAAAATCTGTTAATTTACTTTCTTCTATTTCTATATTTAATGCAGAGGTTCCCGTATTTTTAATTGTTATAGTTTTTGTCTGTGTTTCCCCCTGCTTCATCATTACATGAAGACTATCAGGAGTTATTTCAAATTTTGCTGTCGCTATGCCTCCGCCACCACCCCCGGTAGCTGTATCACCTGTTACGGGAGCAGCTTCTTCTTCAGGAGTTTCTTCTGCACTATAAACACTAAATTGCGTGACATTGAAGATTAAGAGGTCCCCGACATAACTTTGTTTTACACAGATTGCTGAAGGACAGACAGAACCATCTCTTAAAATTCTTGGGTTTGTAAAAGTTAGACTATCTAAATATAAAGTTGCTGATTTATTAAAATTTGGCAAAACAGTTGAATTTATTTCTATCCTATTGTAGGATATATTGGTATAACTGTCTAAGTCAATCATTTTGTGGTCAAAGTATGAACAATTCGTGATATTAATTGCTTCATTAAATAAAATTTTTCCTTCGCCTGTTCTTTCAAGAATGATATCTGAGAGGTTTTGCATATCTTCATAAGAAGAACTATTGAAATCTGTTGATGACCCATTGTTTTTATAATAATTATATTTTGCCACAAATTTTGTTGAATTCACAGTAAACGTAGCATTTTTTGTGGTTTCTCCTTCGCTGTTATTTGCATATAAATAAAGAGTATGCTGCCCGACAGTTGTGCTAAAAGTAGTATTTCCCGTGATTGTTGCATTTGCTCCCTTATCAAGGTTATACCAGACGAAATCCTCTCCCCAAACTAAAAATCTTAAAGCTAAATTAAGATTGCTGAAATACGTCTGATTCCTTGGATTTACTAGGATTAATGTTGGGGCTCCTGTTATTGAAATTGTAATAGCAAAATTTGAACTTGTTGCATTTCCCGTGATAGTGTCCCCTGTTATTATCTTTTTTGAATCTCTTTTCTGATTGAAATATACTAAAGAGCTTAAGGTAAGAACCAATAGTAAAACAAAGATTGTCAGGATGACGCCTCTTTTCATTTAATAAGAAGAAAAAGCTGATATTTAAAATTTATTAAGGAAAAGTATTATCTTATTTTCTCTTTTTGTACATATAGGCACCTGCAATTACAAGAGCAATTGCAATCACTGCAATAATAGCAAATAGGTTATTGTTTGTTTCAGATACAGAATAAATCTCGCTTTCCTGCTCCCCCACAATCTGAACAGGAATCTCACTTGTAATTCCCTGGGCAACGCTTACCATCCCTTCTCCTCCAGAGGAAATCTGCTGGAATGAAACAGAAATTTTATAGTTTGTTCCTACAGCTGCATTATTAGGAATATTTACTTTTATATAAACGGGCACGCTTACTTTATTTGGAGGAACAATATATTCAGGACCCTCTTCTAAAGAAGCTATTTGGCTATCAATAGTTGCCTTCATTGTTATCTGCTGTGTTTCTTCATTCTGCAGTCTTAATGAAATTGTTGTTGATTCTCCTGGTGCTAGTTTTAAAGGTTTATCATCCCAGTAAGAATTTGCAACGCCAACGGCAGAGATGACTGATGCTGAAAGTATCACAGCAAGGAATAAAATTAATACTTTTGTCATGTTTAAGTTCGCTCTTTTTTTGTTTATCATCTTATTATATCTTTTACTAATTTTTATATTTTATGTAATAATTGCGATAGTCCATGAACCATATGCTGTAGAGGTATATGCCTGTGCACTAAGAGTTGGCAAAACACCTTTTAAGCAGACATAAATCTGCTCCTGTCCAGATGTTTCATTGTAATAATTTAAAGTATTATTTCCTCTCTGAAGAATTGCAGATGTTACATTTGTGGAGGTTTGATTTACCATTGCTGTTCCTGAACATCCCTGCGAGGCATTTTGGATTGTGAAATTGTTTGCATAAATAAATTCTGTTGGTGTTGTTACTCCGCGTAAATCATAAGAAGTAACATTAATATTCAAACTTATATCATTTCCAGAATTGTTCACAATAATTGGATCATTGTTAGAGCCTGCATCTGTGGTTGAAACCCCTACAGCTCCCCAGGTCAATGATGTTGGGTACATTGTCATTGCTGTTTGTAGATTGTATGTGAGTGTTGTTGTGGAATTCTCTCCATAAGCTGCATTTATATCTAAAACAGTAGCATTTATTGTCCATGCGCCGTTCTGGTCGAAATACCACATGTCAATTGTGCATGTGAAATTAACATTATTTCCTGCAGAAGCCCAGCTTGCACAAGAGGTGTTTGAACGGGTTGTTTCTCCTGCTCTTTGGAAATAAGCTTTTGCAGTGCCTGTATTGATATTTGCTGCCCCATCTGCATCTGTTGCAGTGAAATTAAAAGTTATAGCAGTTGTTGTTCCGATTGTCGGATCTTGCGCACTTATTGCCTGGACCCAGGAAACGGTTGGTGGAGAGTTTCCTATTGTGATGCTTACAGAAGTTGTTCCAGATGTTGCTTTACCAGTAACTTTTCCCCAGAAGTCTGAAAAAATGTTTGCAGATATAACAGAAAGTATCAATATAACAAGTACTCCCGCAATTATTAATAATCTCCCTCTTTTCATCTTCTGTAGTTTAGTCATTTTAGCTTTTTAAACATTATTCTTATCTATCAATCT
Organism: Candidatus Pacearchaeota archaeon; assembly: GCA_026395855.1. Classification (GTDB taxonomy): domain Archaea; phylum Nanobdellota; class Nanobdellia; order Pacearchaeales; family GW2011-AR1; genus ASMP01. The sequence goes on from JAPLXX010000059.1 coordinate 26,552, forward strand.
TGTTTCTTTTTCCCTTTAGCTCTGGAATAAACAGTCCATATGTTTCTTTGGTCTCTTTTAAGCATTTTGGCTATTTCGCTGAACTTAAATTTTTTATTTTTAAGATATATTATAACAGACTCTAATATAGTTAATTTTTTATTTTCAAATGCAGACATAGGGATGTAACCTTCTGTTTTTTTTATTTCTAATTTTTCCTTATGTTTCCCCTGCGCTTTTTTGTAAGAGGTCCAAATAGTTCTTTCATCTCTGGAAATTTCATCTGCTATTTGCTTATAGCTCATGTTTAGGTTTTCTTTCATATATTTTGTTAAAGATTCAAGAGCTCCGAGTTCTTTTGAGAAAATAGAGACAGGAATTCTGATTTCTTTCTCTCTGATTATTTCAAAAATTTCTTTTTTCCCTATTTGATATTTATTTCTTAGTTTGTCAGTTAGTATTTCAATCATTTCTTTTTTATTTAGGGAATATTCTTCTTTGATTTCGTCAAGTATTAAGTTAAGGGCGCGGAACAAGTTATCTTTTTCAACTTTTTCTTTTTTCTTTTTTCTTGGGATTAATGCAACAAGAAGAATCCGAATCTCCCATGAGCCATATGCTGATGATGAATATGACTGCGAGCTTATATCATGAGGAACTCCCTTTAGGCAGAAATAAATCTGCTCCTGTCCAGATGTTTCATTGTAATAATTTAAAGTATTATTTCCCCTCTGAAGAATTGCAGATGTTACATTTGTGGAGGTTTGATTTACCATTGCTGTTCCTGAACATCCCTGTGAGGCATTTTGAATTGTGAAATTGTTTGCATAAATAAATTCTGTTGGTGTTGTTACTCCGCGTAGATTATAAGCCGTGATATTAATATTCAAATTTATATCATTTCCAGAGTTATTTATTGTTATAGGATCATCACTTGAACCAGTATCTGTGTCCAGCAGGTTTATAGTTGGCCAATTTACAGAAGAGGGAGACATTACCATTGCTGTCATAATATTATATGTAAATGTTGTCGAAGAATTTTCAGCATACTCTTCTAAATTATCTTTAACAGAGACATTAACTGTCCATGCACCATTCTGGTCGAAATACCACATGTCAATTGTGCATGTGAAATTAACATTATTTCCTGCAGAAGCCCAGCTTGTACAAGAGGTATTTGAACGCGTCGTTTCCCCGTTCATTAAGAATTGTGCCTGTGCAGAACTTGCGTTTATATCATCTGCTCCGTTATTATCATTTGCTGTAAAATTGAAAGTTATTGCAGTTGTTGTTCCAATTGTCGGGTCTGTTGCTGAAATTGACTGAACAACAGGAATTGTAGGAGCTTCGTTTGCTAAAGTTGTGTCATAGACAAATATAACTGTTGCGTTGGAGTTATTAACAGAATCATTGGCATATATTTTCCAACGGATTGCCAAGCCAACTGTTGAATTAACACTTTTTGTGATATTGCTCCAGTTTGAAGTTCCTGTCATAGAAACAAAAGAATCATTTACAAAAGTTCCTGTTCCGTTGTCAAAACTAAAAATATAACCACTTAATCCATAAGTATCTGTCCATAATATTCTATGCTCTATTAACTGCCCTGCTTTTGTGCTGTTTGTTGAATTGC
>JAPLXX010000055.1 GCA_026395855.1 Candidatus Pacearchaeota archaeon
TTAATGGGCCTGAAGCCGAATACGCAAACGAAAAAAAGCGCGAGAATTGTAGGGGATGTTATAGGTAAGTTCCATCCTCACGGAGATGTGGCTGTTTATGATGCTATGGTAAGAATGGCCCAGGATTTTTCTTTAAGATATCCTTTAGTTTTCGGGCAGGGAAATTTTGGTTGTTTTACAGCAGATACAAAGGTGGCATTAACAGATGGAAGAAATTTATCCTTTTTTGAATTAATAGAAGAACAACAGCAAGGAAAGAGAAACTTTACTTTCACTATAGATAACGAAGAAATAAAAATAGCTGAAATAAAAAATCCACGAAAAACAAGAGAAAATGCAGAAATCATGAAGGTTATACTAGATAATGGAAAGGAAATAAAATGCACTTTAAATCATAAATTTATGCTGAAAGATGGAAGTTATAAAGAAGCAAAAGATTTGGTTTCTGGAGATTCTTTGATGCCCCTTTATTTTAGACTTTCTACAAAAGAGGATAATTCCAAAGCAATTGGATATAACATGATTAACCAACCCGGAAAAAATTCTTGGGATTTTGTTCATATTTTATCTGATGAATGGAATCTTGAAAATGGAATTTATTCGAAAAAAATGGGTAGAATAAGACATCATGTCGATTTTAATAAATCTAATAACAATCCAAATAATATTAGAAGGATGAATTGGAAAGAACATTGGAAAACCCATTATAATCTCACTTCTATAAAGCATAAAAATGATGCGGAATATAGAAAAAAACTAGCGGAAGGACGACAGAAATTTTGGGCAGATGAAAAGAATAGAGAGAATTACTCTAATAGAATGAGTGAAAGAAATTTGGAAAATTGGAAAAATCCTGTTTATAGAGAAAAAATGCAGAAATTTCTTAGCGAGGTCAATAAAGAGTATCTGAAAACCCACCCAGAAATAATTGAAGAAATCAGAATTAGAGCCTCCAATACTATGATAAAAATGTGGAAGGACCCCGCTTATAAAAAATTATTTAATGAAAAGATAGTCGCTTCAAATAAAAGAAGAGAGACTAATTTAACTGGCAAGAAGAAATTCCTTAATATATGCAATTATCTTATTAAAAATAATTTAAGTATAAATAAAGAAAACTATGAGAAAGCAAGGAAAGAAGTTTTTGAAATAAAGAGCTTTACTGGTTGGAATTTGGGTATTAAAAAATACTTCCAAGATAATAAAAATTTAATCCTTTTGGAATTAAACGGAAATCATAAAGTTGTTAAAACAGAGTTTTTAAATGAATTTGTGGATGTTTATGATATTACTATTGATAAAACCCACAATTTTGCTCTGGCTTCTGGAGTTTTTGTTCATAATTCAATAGACGGAGACCCCCCTGCTGCATATCGTTATACAGAGGCAAAATTAATGCCTATATCATCTGAATTATTGCAGGACATAGAAAAAGACACTGTAAAACTTGTCCCTAATTTTGATAATTCTTTGAAAGAGCCAGAACTTCTTCCGGGAAAACTTCCGACACTTATTTTAAACGGCGCGTCTGGAATAGCTGTCGGCATGGCTACAAATATTCCTCCACATAATTTAACAGAAGTTTGTGATGCGATAACTGCTTATATAAAAAATCCAGATACAACCATAGAGGAATTGTGCAATGTTGTTACAGGGCCTGATTTTCCCACAGGAGGATATGTTTCCGGAGATATGCTTGAATTATATAAAACAGGAAAGGGGCAGCTTATTATGAGGGGAAAAACAACAACAGAGAGCTTGAAAAATAGAGAAGCAATAGTAATTACAGAAATTCCCTATATGCTGAACAAGTCTTCTTTGGTTGAGCAAATTGCAGATATGATTTCTAAGAAAAAAATTCAAGATATTTCTGATTTAAGGGATGAAAGTTCTAAAGGAAAAATAAGAATTGTTATAGAATTAAGAAAAGGCGCTAATCCAAAGATGGTGAACAACGCACTTTACAAATTTACAAGGCTTCAGGATTCTTTCAATGTCAATTTCCTTGCACTTGTCAAGGGGCAGCCAAAAATTCTGAATTTAAAAGATGTTCTAAGAGAATATGTAGAATACAGGAAAAAGATAATAACAAACAGGACAAAATTTGATTTGAAAAAAGCAGAAGATAGGCTTGAAATAGTGGAAGGATTGTTAATAGCTCTAAAGAATATAGACGAAATAATAAACTTAATCAAAAAATCCAAAAATGCCACAGAAGCTTTAGAAGCTTTAATGAAAAAATTCAAATTAACTAAGAATCAATCACAGGCTATTTTAGAAACGAAGCTTCAGCAGTTAACAACACTTGAACAAGACAAATTAAAAAAAGAAAATCAGGAGCTTAAGGAAAAAATAACAGAACTCCGGAGAATTCTTGGAGATATTAAAGAGGTTTTGAAAATAATAGTAAAAGAAGTTTCTGAACTTAAAAGAAATTATGGAGATTCAAGAAGAACATATGTGCTGCAGAGAATATCTGAAATATCTGAAAAAGATGTTATTCAGAAAAAAGAAGTTATTGTAACAATTACTGAAAAAGGGTATTGCAAAAGAATGGATATACAATCTTACAAGGAGCAGAAAAGAGGAGGAAAGGGGGTTATTGGAAGCAATCTTGCAATGGGAGATTTTGTAAAGCAATTGATTACTTGCTCTACCCACGATTATCTTATGTTCTTTACTACAAAAGGAAAAGTTTTGTGGCTGAAAGCTTATGACATTCCAGAATCAGAAAAATATAGCAAAGGAAAAGCCATAGTAAACTTATTGAATTTAAAAGAAGAAAATATTGCCAATGTTATTTCTGTAAGCAATTTTGAAGATTTCCTTTTCATGGCGACAAAGAAAGGGATGGTAAAGAAAATTTCTCTTGAGCATTTTTCAAAACCGAGAGCTTCTGGAATAAGGGCACTTAATCTTCCTGAAGACAACTCTGATATTTTAATAGATATTCATGTTGTAAAAAAGGGAGAAGAGGTTCTTCTTGCAACAAAAAAAGGGCAGGCAATCAGATTTAACAGCGATGATATTAGGGAAATGGGAAGGACAAGCTATGGCGTTACAGGAATAAAACTTGAGAAAGATGATGAAATTGTGAGTCTTGAAGTTCTGAGAAGCAAAGCAATACTTACAATAACAAGAAACGGATATGGAAAAAGAACAGAAATTGGTGATTACAGAAAAACAGCAAGAGCTGGAAAAGGAGTTATTAATCTGAAAGTTACAGAAAAAACAGACGATATTGTTACAACTGTTTCTGTAAATCCAGAAGATTCCATAATAATCACAACAGCAAAAGGGCTTGTGATGAGGACTTCTCTTGCAAATATAAGAGTTATGGGCCGTGCCACACAAGGCGTGAGGATTGTAAAGCTTGCGCCGGGCGACAAGGTTACTGATTTGATAAGAGTTGTGGAAGAGAATGGCAACGGAAAAGAAGAATAATTAATTTGTTTTATTAATATCATAATAAAAAATTGTTAAGTAAAAAGGTAAGCAGCGCTTATTTCGGATAAAAATCTTGATAAGCTAATTTAGACTATTATTAAGATTATATTAACAGCAATTTTATTATATTAAAAATCATTCGACAATCTTTCCCCATCCTATTAAACGCCAGTGCCCCTCAATGTTTCTTGCGATTCCTGTGTTATCTCCTTTAAGAGCAACTATAGGGATGTTCAACGAAAGTTCTATATCGTTTTGAGAAATCTTTTCAACTGTTCCGACGGTTATTGTTGTGTTTATGCTTAACATGAGCAGTTCTTTTGTTTTGAATTGCTCTACTTTCTTATGAACGCCTAGTCCTAAAACTTCCTCAAAGAGTTTTGCTTCCAGCTTTATTCTGTGCTTTATTTCAGGAAGCTTATTTTTTAATGAAACCACACAACCTGTCAAAGAATCTGATTTTGTCAGAAAAGGATCAAGAGAGGTTTCTATTGAAATGCTTGCGCCTGGAGTGACCTCATTCACAGAAGAATTTCCCTTGTGAAGAGAAAGGATTTTTGTGTAAAGTGTTTTATAAATTGTTTCATTATGCTTTTTAGTGCTTATTCCTGGCTTTATTTCAATTTCATCACCGACGTTCAGAAGACCTTTTTTTAAAATTCCGCCAAGAACTCCTCCGTGCACATCTGAAATTTTTGTTCCAGGGCGATTTATGTCAAAACTTCTTGCTATAAGGAAAAAAGGAGAAGATTCTGTATCTCTTTTTGGAATTTCTATTTCTGCTAAGGCTTCAAAAATTTTGTTCAAGTTTATTTCCTGCTGTGCAGATACAGGAATAATCTGTGAATTTTCAGCTATAGTGCCTTTCAAAAACTCTTTTATATCTTTATAATTTTCCAGTGCCTTTTTTTTATCGACAAGGTCTATTTTATTCTGAATAATTATAATATTTTTTATGTTTTTTGCCTGCAAAGCCATTAAATGCTCTCTTGTCTGTGGTTTTATTCCCTCATTTGCAGCAATAACAAGAATAGCTGCATCAATAACAGCTGCTCCGGAAAGCATTGTTGCCATCAGCATTTCATGTCCTGGTGCATCTATGAAGCTTACATATCTAAATGGCTCGCCTTTTTTTTGATTGTTGTAATTATCTCCATCTTTGTAGATTATAGCTTCTGCATAGCCTAATTTTATAGTAATTCCTCTTTTGAGTTCTTCAGAATGTGTGTCTGTGAATTTTCCAGTGAGTTTGCTTAAAAGTGTTGTTTTTCCGTGGTCTATGTGTCCTACAACACCAACATTCAGCTCTGGAAGATTTTTATTTGGATTATTTTGCATTAAAATTTAAGATAGATAGAGTTTTTAAGGGTTTTGAAGGGAAGAAAAAGAAATTATTGGGTTCTTGATTCTAAGTTAGATGAAGTATCTGGCTGGCAGACAGTAACTCTAAGAATATTTTCTTTTCCTAAACCAAGAAAATATCTCTTTAATGTTGCATTGTAATTTCTTCCTATTTCAAGACTATCTGGATTAAACCCGATTCCTGCATTATAAGTTTTGTTTTCAAAAATAACTCTTTGGTCTCCATCAGAAGTGTTAGTATATCCAGCATATTTTATGCAGCCAGTTTCTTTTGTTGGTCCTGTATGAATAAATGCAGCAAGGGCTAATGATCCAAAAAAAGTGAGCCAAAATTTATTGAAATTCATTTTATTGTGTTAATCCTCTTATTAAAGAAGGTATAATATCATAATTTCGTTTTATCATATTTTTTATAGAAAAAACCCCTATTTAAATATTTCTATTTTGTTACTACTTGAAAAGAAGAAAACTATTTGGCTGTTGGAGCCTCGGCTTTTGCAGCCTTTTCTTTTGGTTGATTCTGCTCCGGAAAAATATCTGAAAGCTTTTTTGAGCCTTCTTTCAAAACTTTAAGATTAATCTGGATTATTTCCGGCGAGATAACTTTTCCCCTTACTGTTTTTCTTAATCTAAGCCCTTTTGGTTTTGGATTTGAAAGCTTTTTCTTTCCTTCTCGTCTTGGCCTTTTGTGCATTGCTTTTCCATATGTTAAAAGAAGTTTTTTTAGGCTGATTCCGGGAACATCTTTGTGGCTAGTAAAGCCAGCTTTGTCGCTTGCACCTGTTATTTCAAATTCATATCCATCCAGGCCAGAACCCAGTAATTTTCCTGAAATTTTGTCATTAAGCTCTTTTCCGATGATTTCCTCGCTTTCCAGCTCAAGCTTGTAGGTTTTTCCTGTTTTTTCAGCTATGTTAATCTTGAACATGTTAGAGTATGAATAATTTTGCTTAAAAAGCTTTTGATTATAGTATAACAATTGTTATAATACATAATCTCCCTCATATTTTTACATCCAAAATTGTTTTCATTAATAACAACACTATATATTCATTCCGATAAGGCAAAGAACCAATGATATAATAAACTCTGTGACAGCTATTTTCTTCACACTTTTTTCAGTTGTTCCGAATTCCCTAAATCTGAGCTTATGATATATCTTTGAGGTGAACTTTGGAAAGCTCATTGCTATAATGCTGTCTATAATTCCAAGAATTCCTACCAAAAGCATGATTTGTCCGAAGTCCATGAATTATTGAGGCAGAGGACATTTTTAAGTTTGTTGCTGAAAGAAGAATTGATATTCTAATCAACTTTTGTATAAGACAATCCGCGCGATATTTTATAACATTAACTTTTTCTTTGGAATAAAAATAAATCTACATTCCCCAATCAGATTTAGACTTTCTCTTAATTTCTGCAAGCTCCTGCAGAAGGGAAATTTCTCCTGAAGAAAGAAGGTCCTTGTTCTTTTTGAAATTTCTGAATTGACTTTCTGCTATATCTGTGTAAAGCAAATTAACTTCTTTCATTCTTCTTTCATAATTTATTCCGGGCATTGAAATTGCAACCTCTTGGCCTTCAGAAGCTTGGTCAACTGATTTATTTTCTGATTGGATATTTTTTACTTTAGCCACTTTTTCATCATGCTCATCTATCATATTTAAACCAGAAGTTAGCTTTCCAGCCTCAATTCTAACTCCAAAAACAGCGGGATTTGTATTTCTGAAAACATATTGTTTCAATAGCTTAAGTTTGCATAGGGGGGTGAGTCCCATAATTCTATTTTTTTCTATCTCTTTCCTTTTTTCTTCCCTGAATTTTATCAGGTTTTCTATAAGTTTGTAAATTACTTCATCTGCAATAATTTTTATTTTTCCAGTAGTGTCTATTGCGTCTTCCTCGCTTGAAACATTGAAGCCGAGAATAACAGCATCAAGCTCGTTTATTTCCAGATTTGCCCTGGCATTTATGATGTCTGTTTTATTTATTTTGCCTATACCTGCTTTTAATACAGGGATATTGCTCTGGTCAAGCATAAGCATGAGCGCTTCAAGACTTCCGAGAGAATCTGCCTTGACAATTATTCCAGAGCTTTCTGTTTTTATATTGTCAGAAAGTTCTTTTTTGAATATTTCCTGAATTTCCTTAAGATTGTCTTTGAAAACTACAAAAGGCATTCCAGGCAGGATATCAATGCTTTCTGTCAGCTGCATTCTTAATCCTGTTGCAGCTGTTACTTTTTCTACAGGCTGAAATTTATCGCACATAGGCTGAATTTCTTCAAGAACCCTTATTTTTGCAATTATAGGCTTGCCTTCAAGATTTGCAACAGCAATGCTGTCTTTTTTTGACAATTCTCCGTCATAAAGTATAGCTTCAAGATAATAATGATTTTTTTCTTTTTTCATTTCAAGAATAACACCTTTTGCATTTTCTCCAAGAGAGATTCTATTTTCCAGATATTTCTGGCTTAATCCGCACAGCATCATTATCAGTTCAGGAATTCCTTCACTGGTTTTTGCAGAGCACGGAACAAGAGCAATCTTTTTTGTGAAATCAGTGATGTTACAGTATAAATCCGCATCAAATCCATAACTGTTTAAAGCTCCAATGAGGGTTAGATATTTCTCGTCAAAATTCTGCTTTGCATTTGCTGCCTGAGATTCTATGCTTGCTTTTAGATTTACGTTGTTTTTTTTCCAGCCGTGAATATTATCTATTTTATTCAGGGCGATTATGAATGGTGTTTTGTTGTGCTTCAAAATTTGTATGACTTCAGATGTTTGTGGCTTTATTCCTTCATTGATATCAATCACAAGAACAGCTAAATCAGCAAGGCTTCCTCCGCGCTTTCTTAAATTTGTAAAAGCTGCGTGACCAGGAGTGTCTATGAGCAGAAAACCAGGGATTTCAAGTTTGATTCCTGACTTTTCTATCAAAGGACAGGTTTTTTTCAGATTTTCAGCAGGGTAAATTGTGAATGAGATTTTTTGCGTTATTCCACCGGCTTCTCCTTCTGTAACACAGCTTTGCCTTAGCCTGTCAAGTATGCTTGTTTTTCCGTGGTCAACATGACCGCAGACAGTAACAATTGGCTGCCTTATTTTGGATTTCATGATATTCTTTTTAGTATAGATTTATTTTTAAAGCTTGAGATATCTGTTTTTATATGACACCTGATGCACAAGCCCGTGTTTGTGAATATACTGAACCAGTAGACGGATCTAATATCCCTAATTGTAGATTGAGAAGAGAAAGATTAGATGAAGACCAAAAGTGTATTCTTTATTTTAATCGTAGTGAAGACAGAATATCTTGGACTATTTATAATATAAAAGAGGCACAGCAACCTTGCTCCGTTATTCAACAAGTTCGTGGATTAAGGGCGTATGTTGCAGGAAATCCAGACCCTGTTATACAAATTTCCTGAGAAGATTAATTTTAAAAACTAAAAATTCTTTATTATAAACATGGCATGGTATGATATACTCTTAATACTTCTATTTATAACAGGTGTTTTAATAATGGTATTCAGTCCTATTCATAATAAAAAATCAACTTTTTGGGGTTTATTACTAATGGTTGTTGCATTAGTAATAAAAGCATTTTTCTGGTTTGAAAGTTTGATTTAATACAAAATTTATAGTAAAAATATGTTAATAGCAATACACTCTTACATTTCTTCATTTAGTAACTAGCTCTTAGTTTTTTCTATTTAACACTTATTTAAAAAATCCTTAAAAACTAAATAAAAAATCAATTAATCAGTAATCCCCTATTTCTTCTTCTTCGAGGGTTTTTTGCTTGCCCTCAACTGCTTTTTCAGGCTCTTTCAGGTCTTCATCAGAAATAGAGTTTATCATTTCCTTGAACTTTGGAAAATCAGATGCAAGAATTCTGACTCCTGATTTTGTGAAGCCGGTGTATCTTTCAGATGTTACAAATTCTCTTATAGTTACTCCTGCTCTTCCACCAAAATCATCAACCCGTATTATAACGTCTGAGGTGTCGTTTTTCTTTATCTTTCCAATGTCTTTTTCCATTTTGGTTGTTAAAGAGTAGGGGAAGGGTTATATAAATTTTGTGGGGTTTGAATTTTAGTGCGGGGAATTGCTGATATAAAAAATTGTTAATGCCAGAAAACCCATTAAATTATCTTTATTGAGCTATTTAATAATAAAATGATGTTTCTCTTAAATTCATTTGGGTAATAAATTACACCTGTGGGGTCACTTATGAACAATAATTTTCATCTTTTGTCACCCTTATTCTGGTCACTGATATGGAATAAGTGCTCTGCTTCCTGCTCTATTTTGCTGAAAACTTTATGAAACGCCCGGCTTAAATTCCAGTCAGAAACATCTGCTTCCAGGACTTTTCCGGAATAATTTGCTATTACATGGATACTGAACTTTATTCTCCCTCCAGGGCTGTGCTCTTTCAGATGAATTTTCAGCGAGTCTGCGTTTTTTAATTTGCGCCCTATCTTTTTTGAATATTCATCAAAGAGTTTCTGAAAATCATTTTGGGTTTTTTCAGTCAGAACTTCAAAGCCTATTTTTTGGATATTAATCATGTTTTAATTTCTCAGCTTTTTCAGCGTCTTTTTTTGTTTTGTGAATTGTTCCCGGCTTATGATTCGGAGGAGAATATATTGTAAATAACTTAAGTTTGGTTTTTCCTGTGTTAATAAAATTGTGCCAGCTTCCTTTTGGGACATAAACCAAAAAGTTTTCCTCAAATTTTCCCTTTTTTCCGTTGATAATGTAAATGCCTTTCCCCCCTGTATTGACAAGAATCTGATCGTATTTTTTGTGAATTTCCATGCCAATGTCTTCTTTTGACTTAAGGCTCATGACAACAACCTGTGCATTTGCTTTTGTGGCAAGAACTTTTCGGAAGAAATTGTTTTTCAGCGCCTCTTTTTTTATGTTTGTGCTGAAGAAACTTTTCATATTTTAAATAAGGCGCAGGAATATATAAAGATTTTCAAAAGGGGATTTTATTAATTATTATTAAAAAACCAAAGGGTGTCATGTTCGTATAACCCCGTTAGGAATAGGATTTCCATCAAAATATAAACCCCCTTTTTTATCTTTTTGATACATGCCTAAAGAAATATTTGCAATAACCTCTGGAAATTCAACCCAATCTCCATGTAATTTGAGTCTTTCCTGACAATTTTTTGCAAATCTGTATATGGGAAATTTTCTTGCAACCTCTTCATCAGGCAGATTTGAATTTTGTTCTAAAAATAGTCTTATATCTTTTAGTGAATCGGCTTCTCCCAGCAAAGCTTTTCTTTCCAAAGATAAAGCTTCTTCAGGAACGGGCTGAGGGGCAGATACCGCAAGTAAGGGCCCCCCATCTAGCCGAGGGGTGACCAAATGAACAGAAGTGTAAACCATTCTCTCTTTGTTAAGTATGGCTTTTGCACTAGGCACCCAAGCAAGTCCGGTATATCTCCTTTTTCCTTCACTGTTTCTCACTCTCAAATCTCCAGGATGTACATTAATTGTTAAAAAGCAATTACAAATTTCCGGAGTTACAATCCAGTCATAACCTGCAAGTGCAACAGCATCAATGCTAAAACTTCTCAAAACATCTGCTTGCTGTAAGTCATATTCTGCTCGGGTTATCAAATCTTTAAAATCTTTCCCACGTCTTTTATAAAAATACCTGATAGGACTACAAAAAACAGGAATCCCGTGTTCATTGGCAATTTTATGTGCTTTTGAAACAGGGTTATCTGTAAACATAAGAACAGGCTCAAAACTTAAGGCACCTGATTCAATAGGACTGGCAGCTCGGCCAAGGTATTTTTCAATTATTTTTCTTGCATTTGACCCGCTACCTGACATAAAAATAGCCAGCCTCATCGGATTGCTGTTTGGATTATACAATTTTTGTAGTATCATTTTAGTACAATTTTAACCATATACGGGATTGGCAAAATTCCTTTATAAGAATTTATTTTCTGCAGCAGATAAGATCATAGGAGGTAAAACAAAAAATGCCCACATTTGACGCAGTTGCGACGAATGTAGTTTAATAAAACGCCACGCCCCAACCAGGACTCGAACCTGGATACCCGTTAGGGTCGAGATTTCCAATCTCGCGCAGTACCCTTGTGCCATTGGGGCTCACTCGCTTTGCTCGTTCGCCACAGCTTCGTCCAAGCGTGGCCGAATCTGGGCTCATTATTAATTTGTCCTTGTTCTAGCGAGGTCGATGCAAGGCCCAATTATTAACGATAAAAAGAAATATATAAAGTTAACCTCTTGCTAGCCTATGTTCTAAATCGTGTTCTTTTATGAAAGCTTCTGCATAATTTACAATTTGTGAATACATCAATTTTGGTTTTCCTTCTAAATAAGGAATAACTACAATTCTCTCTGGATTTTGTCTTGCTATCTCTCTAAATCCATCATTTACCCGCCTGTGATAATTTGCCTCTCTTGATTCAATCCTATCTCTTTCACTTCCTGCAAATTCATCTCCTGTAATTTTTGCTAAACCTATTTCAGGATTTATATCTAATAAAAAAGTTATATCAGGATATGCACCATCACAAGAAAATTCAGTGAGGGCGCGAATCATCTTCATATCTAAACCAAGGCCATAACCCTGATAGGCCATTGTTGAATATCTCCATCTATCTGTTACAAGAATTTCTCCTCTTTGAAGAACTACTTTTGCTACTCGTTCAAAATAATCTGTTCCCGCTGTAACAAAAAGGAGCAATTCTGTCTTTTGGCTCAATTCTGAATCGTTAAAGCCAAGAAGCATCCTTCTTATTTGTTCTGAAAGAGGGGTGCCCCCTGGTTCTCTTCCCCTAACTACAAAAAATCCTTTGGATTCTAAGTAATCTGATAAAAGTTGTGATTGTGTTGTTTTTCCGGCACCTTCGCCTGCTTCAAAATTAATCCACAAGCCGGGATAATCATGTCCTCTTGTTGTCATTTTAGGTTTCATAAAAAACAGGTTATATCTTATAAAGAAATCTGTGAAGAAAAATATACTTTGCGGAAAACTTAATCCTTCATCTCTATCTTAATATTCACATTCTTGGGAATCTGCATTCTCATTATGTGATGAAGAACTTTTTCATTTGCAGGAAGATCTATTAGCCTTCTGTGAATTCTCATTTCAAAATGGTCAAATGTTGCTGTGCCGTTTCCGCACGGAGATTTTCTGGTTGTTATTTTCAACTTTTTCGTCGGCAATGGAACAGGGCCGGAAATATTTATTCCTGCCTTTTTTGCGATTTCCTTTATAGATTCGCAAATATCATTTATCATTTCTATGTCTGTGCTGTTTAGCTTGATTCTTACTTTAGGCATGGATATAGAATTAAAAATTTGTTTTTAAATGTTATTATTAAGATTAAACACCATAATCCTTTTAAGCAGCCAGCAATAATAATTATATGGGAAGAAAAAAATCAGTTCTTGAAATAAAAACCCCTCGTGAAGAGATGTTTGAAAAAGGGTTTAGTGCTATTGCGGTAATTCGAAATCAAGATTTGCCAAAAGAATTATATCCTATTTTGTTAGATTATTATAAAGGAGTATACAGAGCCCTTAGAATTGTTCCTGGGGATTTGGTTTTTAAGGGAGATGACTGGCAGTTGGCAGAGCCATCTCATGTTATTTATGCTAGACATAAGCATCAAGTTGGCGTAGACTTAGGAATTTCTGCACTATTTGTTAATAGAAAAGGGGAGAAGGGAGTAATAACAATAGATAACGACCCAGATATATGGGATAATGAAGGACATTAGTGCATTATTTTTCTAAAAACCTTTTTGTCGGTCTTCGTCTTCAAGGTTGAACAATGAGAAGATAAATTCAAAAAATCTCAGCAATGTTTCAAGAATTATTATGAAAAGAAGATAATTCAAAACAGAGCTGGAAAATCCACCTATTTCGTTAAAGTTGCTGAGAATTCTTTCTGCATTGAAAAATCCTGGAGTGATTAGTGCAAACGCCATAAGGTTAAAAGGAAGAAGCTTTGCGAGCTCTCTGGAAGTACTTTCCCCGTATTTAGGAATATAAGAAGTCATTCTTATTGCAGCAACTATTGCGGCAGATACAAACAAAATTACGCTTAGCTCTAATTCAAGCACAAGCATCATAAACAGGGCAAACACAGAGAACCAGAAAAATACAAGAATAGGAATGATAATTATATATTCAAGAAGATACAATCCGGCTGCTGTTATTTTTGCAAGGAACGGGCGCTCTGCCTTGTCATACTTGCCTAATTTGCTTAAATTCAGCTTGAAAATGTTTTTGTGGCTGATGAAAATATGAAATTTCCATATGAAAATTGCATAAATCATAATTAGCACTGCAAGAAAAAAGAGATTTATGAAACTCTGGTAAAATGGCGGAATAACAGATAAAAACCCCGTATATCCTTCTATTAACCCAGAAACAAGTTCTCCAATCACCATATCAGAAGATGGTGACTATTATTTTTAAATGTTTCAGGATAATTAATTTAAAAATAATAGTAATATAATCTAAACTGCGCATACAATTAACCTGCTCTTGGTTGTCTTATTTGATAACTAATCTCTCTATATAGCTTTAAACAATCATCTTAAAGTTTATCGATAAACTTTAAATATAATCTTTCTTTGTAAGAATTATGATTGACTTGAAAGACCTGCGAGAAAGACCTGCAATTTACAAGGCGAATATGAAGAAAAAAGGCAGGGATGAAAAAATAGTTGACAAAGTCTTAACTCTTGATGAAAAATGGAGAAAGCTGAAAATGCAGGTCGATTCTTTAAGAGCTGAAAGAAACAAAATATCTGAAGCAATAAATCAGGAAAAGAAAAAAGGAAAAGATGCAAAAGAGCTGATAAAAAAAGCAGGAGAAATTCCGGGAAAATTAAAAGCTCTTGAGGAAGAGGAATCTGGAGTTTATATCGAACTGCAGAAAAATCTTCATGATATACCCAACCTAATGCACAAAGATGTTCCTGCTGGTAAATCAGAGAAGGACAATGTTGTCAGAAAAGTTGTCGGAAAACCAATAAAATTTAAATTTCCTGCAAAAACCCATGTTGAATTAATAGAATCTCTTGATATTGGTAATTTTGATGCTTCTGCAAAAGTTGCAGGCAATGGATTTTATTATCTTAAGGGTGATTTGGCATTGCTTAATAGGGCTTTGATAGACTTTGCAGTTGATTTCATGAATAAAAAAGACTATACGTTCATAGAACCTCCATTGATGATGACAAAAAGAGTTGCAGCTGCTGCAGGAGATTTAAAAGCATTTGAAATGGCTTTATATAAAATAGAAGGAGAAGATTTGTACATGATTCCTACTGCAGAGCATGGAATTCTCGGAATGCTGGCTGATAAGACAATACCTGAAGAAAAGCTTCCATTGAAATTTTTTGGGTATTCTATAAATTTCAGAAAAGAAATCGGTGCACATGGAATAAATGAAAAAGGGCTATGGAGAACCCATCAGTTTAACAAAGTAGAGCAGTTTATTTTCTGCAAGTCAAAAGATTCTTGGAAATATTATGAAGAATTAAGGAAAAATGCCGAAGAGATAATGAAAAAGCTGAAACTTCCTTATAGAATCTTGGAAATGTGCACTGCGGACCTTGGAGATTGGAAAGCAAGAACAGAAGATATAGAAATATGGCGTCCGACAACAAAGAGCTATGGTGAAGTTGGTTCTTTAACTAACTGCACAGATTATCAGGCAAGAGATTTGAATATTCGTGGTGTTACGAAAAAAGGAGAAAGATATGTTTTGTATACTCTCAATAATACAGCTTTAGCAACGTCCAGGATAATGGTTGCTATTCTGGAAAACAACCAGCTCAAAGACGGCAGCATAAAAATACCAGGTGTTCTGCAGAAGTATATGGGCGGAAAGAAGAAGATAATTCCTGGGAAAAAGAAGAAATAATTTTAGTGAGAAAGGGTGTTAAAGCATGAAGTGGCGTTGCGATTCTTTACATAACATTTACTTTTTATATTGCTATTCTACGCAAACTTTAAAAACAAATTTCTTTATTGATTACTAAGCTCACGTGGTCTAACGGCTATGACGCTAGCCTGTCGCGTGTAAGGAACCAATTCCTTGACAATCAACCTCCTTTAAAAGAAGGAAGATGAAAACACGCAGAACGCTGGAAACCCGAGTCCGACTCTCGGCGTGGGCGTTTTATTTCATAAAACGACATTCTCCACAGCTGCGTCAAATGTGGGCGTGAATTAATTAGAAGAAAACCAAATAAAAGTTTTCTCTCTTTCCTACTTTTGTTATTAAAAAACCCTCTTTAACTTTCTGGAGTTGTATCCTGTAATCTCCCGTTCTTATTCTAAATTCTTCATCTTTATTCTTTAATTTAATTATGTCCACTGGCCGATTATTTTTAAAATTGTCTAAGTTAAAAAGTATCCTTTGCTGAATTCTTTCATCTAGATTTTTTAATTTTTTTTTTGAGCTGAAAAAATAATTTCCATTAGAAACCCAGTTCTTTTTTAACTTCTTCTAAAGTCACAAAATTACCTCTTTTGTACTCCTGTTTGGCTATTTCAATATCTCTCTTTGTTTGTTCTGATAATTCCAAATGCGGTTCTATAAAATCCCAGATAACATCTTCATAGCTATCACTATCTGTTTTAAATTTCTTTAATGTATTTAGCAAATCTGCACTAATTCTAATTGATGTTTGTTCTTGCATACCTTATGTATGCAGAATGTATATATAAATCTTTTTATTTCAAAAGATAAGTATTAAGTCCCCCTGTATTACTTTTAATATTGTTTTCGCCGTGTTCTTATAAAACATAAAATTATAAAAAAATAAAAAATTAGAAATCTAAAAATAAGTAAAAAATTATTCAGCCTATTTGCCTTTATGAACTACTTTGTGCGCCCAAGCAAATACCCATCCAAAGATATATCCCAATATGAAAGTAACTATTACTAACAATATGGAATTCAAGAAGTTGAATGGTGTTAAAATCCATATAGGTTCAAGGGAATGCAAAACAAATATCCAGTTCAGAGAAGACTGCAATGGTCCTGGAATTATAGCAACCAGTAGAGCCCAAACAGCATGAACAACTGCCAAGAATAGACCAAGGGCTAATCCTATTTTGTTTTTATCTAACATTTTTCACCTCCTTGCATTAAATAAAGGATTTTTCTGTTTTAAAAGCTTTTGAATATGAATTTTTAAAATAAACCGACGAGAAATTATACTCTACAGGATAATATACATTAATCCGCAATAATGCTTATAAATGAAAACTGTTAAAAAGTAAGATGAGATGGTTTAGAGAATTATTTTTGTCGGAAATTCCTATGTATGACCGAGCTTATGATGAAAAAGTAGATGGAAGGGGCTTGGAGCACTTAGCAAATATATCTGTAGCTGGTGCTTCAGAAGGCGAAGTTAGACGTGATTTAAGAGGGGCTGCTGCTGTAACCAAGGGGGCTGCTGCTGTTTATGAGGTAGTAGTAGAAAAAGGAATGTTACTTAATTCTTACACTGCTAGAGGAAAGGCTTACGGGGTAAAACCTCAGGCTAAGAAATAATTTCTTTCTTGAATAATAATTCAACTTTTTGGTGAACCAAAACCTTTAAAAAAGCCGGGAAAGATATATTTTGATGCCTAAAGAATTTAAAATGAAACACAAGAAACACGAGGACGAAGAAGAACCGGAAAAAAAAGATGATGAAATAGTCGAAGGCGACGATGACTTAGAGTCCGGACTTGACGACCCGGAAGAAGGAGATTTTTAATTTCTCTTTCCAATCTTTTTCTTTTTTAATATTTTTTGTTATGATTGCAATATTTGCCAAATAAAAATTTGTTATTGAAAAAACTCATTGGTTTAAGTAGCCAATATTAAAATTAGCTTATAACTTATTTTATTAATAAAATAAATCTATCCTGCATTATTTTCTCATTTACAGCATTCCCTTCAACAAACTTTATATATAATCTTCATTTTATACAAAAATGGGGTGGAAAAAAATCTTAGGCTATTTTATTGCTTTAATTCTGATTGCATTGCTTGTTTTTTACTGGGTTTTTCCCCATATCAATTTTGGGACAGCTTCATCAAGAAATTATAATTTCAGCTTGGGTGCTTCTTCAAACAGCAGCATGCAGTTTTATGATAATCTCCGGTATTCTGGTAAGAATATCTCTTATTCAATCTTAGATTGTCCTATTGGAAAAAAAGACGAGATGAAAACAGCTTTTGATATAATACAAAATTCTACAATACTGAATTTTTACCCTGCAAATGAAAATGAAGAAATTTCTGTCACATGTGATGAAAAAAACAGGGTAAAAGGCGGCTTGTTTATAGGCGGTGAAGGCGGACCGACAAATATAAGCCAATCTGGCAGCTTTAATGTCATTTCTCATGGAACAATACTGCTTATAAGAGAATCTGACTGCGAAAGGCCTAATATAGCTCTACACGAGCTTCTGCATGCCTTAGGATTTAATCATTCTGAAAATAAGAAAAATATAATGTATCCTGTAAGCAAATGCAACCAAATTATCAGCCAGGATATTCTCGATACCATCAATTCTCTTTATTCTGTTCCAAGCCTTCCTGATTTGCTCTTTGAGAATATTTCTGCGACAATGAATGGAAGATATCTTGGTTTAAATATGACTTTGAGAAATAACGGGTTTAAAGAAGCGCCTAACGGAGTTATAGAAGTTTACGCAGATGGAAAGAAGATTCAGGACATTGAATTTGGACCACTTTTAACAGGGCAGGGAAGAATAATGATTAACAACATCTTTGTTCTTCAGAAAAGCATAAATGAACTCAGATTTTTTATAAACGCAGATTTTGAAGAGTTGGAAAAAGAAAATAATGAAGCTATACTAAAATATAAAAGTTAGGCTTCACCATCAAAATCCAAATCATCCACTACCTTGTCTAATTCATCTTCTTCAAAATCCGGTTCTTCATCCAAGCTTTCTTCTTTCTTTTTCATGTTCAGCCTCGTTTTTCACCTCTATTTTATTAGTTTCTAAAGAAACATTTGGTTTTTAAATATTTCTGTGTCTTGAAATATAGCTTTTTTCCCTCGGAAATTTTAATCTTCATAGAAATAAATTTTTGCCTGATGCCTGCAGGAAGATGTTCTGCAGAAAACATTATTCTCATGATGGGCTTTCGAAGATGTTTTTGTCTGCGGTTTTATTTCATACCCCCATTTTTTATAATCATATCTTGACGGAGTTACATCTTTGAATGTGAATCTTTTTTCTTCTCTAGGTCCAATGTAATAATTATAGCTTTCTGTGCTTATATCATCTTCATAATCCTCAAAATAATAAATAACTTTGAAATAACCACCGGTGTAATCTTTATTTTTTACATAAACATCATACCGCGCTATATCATTTCCAAAAATTCCTTTTACTTTCCCGTATTCTGACCAGGAATCATATTGTAAATCTCTTTTTTCAGGAATTATTTCTTTTGAGTTGTCTTCGATATAGTAAACTTTCGCATGGTTTCTATCATCTACAATATAAGGCTTTAATCCAGAATCTGTTTTGACAGGCTCTGTGTTTATATTATAGGTGTTAAAAGAGTTTGTAATTTTTGTCTCACTACCTTCCGAAGCGTTTATAACCACGACAGAAATCAAAATCAAGAATGCCACCAATATGACTCCTGCAATTATTTCAATAACAAATCTCTCTTTAGGTTCTATTTCCATTATTTGTATACGCTGAAATCCTATTTAAGGATTGTTGGTTTGCAACGGATATTTTAAAAAAGAAATCCCTCTGCCCAGAGTCGAACTGGGGATCTCCCGGGCACTG
Organism: Candidatus Pacearchaeota archaeon; assembly: GCA_026395855.1. Lineage (GTDB taxonomy): Archaea > Nanobdellota > Nanobdellia > Pacearchaeales > GW2011-AR1 > ASMP01. Next base: position 18,666 of record JAPLXX010000055.1, read on the forward strand.
CTTTTCTGCTTCCCAAGAGCTGACTTTTGGGGTTTCATCGTTTTCCGTGTATGGAATCTCCACCTTAGGTAAAACCTACAGCCAGGCGCTTTGAACCACTAAGCTACAGAGGGATAATGCTTCGCATTATCTCACTACTTCGTCTCTTGCCGAGTCAAAGTAGAGGGTATAAAAGAAACTAATTGGGATTATTTAAGGTTTTTCGTTGGTTCTTCTTCTAAAAATCTTTTTTATCCCAAGGAATAATAAACCCCCGAGCATTTCAGCAATAATATCCCAGATTCTGTTTACCCATGAATCTAAACTAAACAAAGGGACAATAACTTCCAGAATTTCCCAGCCGACAGCAAGCAGGAATATAATAAAAAATTTATATCTTAATTTTAATCTCTTAAAGAATAAAAAAAGAAGAAGCATAATTAAAAAACCGCCTGCTAGATGAAGAAAAGTATAATTATCCATAAAGAAGATTCCATTATTTATATAGGATTTTCTAAGAAAATCTGTAAGAGGACCAGCAATAAACTCATAAAGTTTATTTAGCATTTTCAAGGTATGTTAAAAAAGAATTATTCGTTTCTCACAGCCCGCTGTTCTGATACAAAGAAAGCCCTGTTAGATTCAACTTCGTGAATCTTTTCGTCTTTTTCAAATATTGCTGTTGCTGTAGGCAGCGCGAACTTTCCCACAACACCTATCTTTGAGTAAATTATATATGATGCAAGCCTTATTTCACCTGCTTCCATCTTGTCAAAGTTCCATTCTATTCTTCTGTTTTTTGCATCAACTTTGCTTGGATAATCTCCTGCGAATTTCTCATGAAGGGTTGCCATTAAAGGAAGCCTGTCAACAACATTTACCCTTTCTATGAACTGCTTTGCCTTTACAACTACTGAAATTCTAAGTGCAAATTCTCCGCCTTTTGCCCTTACAAAAGAAACTCTTTTTTTAAGAATAAGGTTTCTTCCCGTGTATTTCCTGACAAAAATCACTATAGCAACAATAAGAAGAATAAGCAGGAATGGGAAAAGCCAGTTTGTCTTAACTTCTATTACCAGAGCTTCTCCGGGATTTATTTCCCTTGTCCAGCTATAATAAACAGTAAGCCCGTCTCTTTCAACAATATCTGGTGAAGGGCTGAATCCTGTGAACAGCCTTGAAATAATATTTTTCTTTATTACTGTATCAGATGTTGCAACCAGATTTCCTTCATTTGTTTTTGTGATTATCTGTGTATTTATCAAAAACCCATAGTCTTTTTTTGTTGTTGTAAGAATATCTTTTTCAACAAACCTTATTACTCCTTCAACATTTGCTTCTTTTCCAGAGGTTGTTATATCTGCTGTCAGGGTGTAAAATCCTGCCATTAAGCTTTTGAAATCTTCTTTATTAAGCTGAACAGAAACCTGTTTTGTTTCTTTTGGACCAATAATAAAGTCTTTTTCAACACTGAAGAAAGCAGAAGCAAATTTAACATGCGTTGCGCCGAAATCAAAATTCTCGTTATTTTTTATATATATTGCTATAGATTGTGATTTAGGGTCAACATCTCCTGAGCCAACTTCAAATGCCTCTTTTAATTCTGTTATCTTAAAAGTAAGGCTTTCCTGGATTTCAGATGTATCTCTGCTTCTTATAAATAAAGGTATGGTGTAATACCCTTTCTGTGAAATCTTTCCTATAGGAGTTAATTCAAGCTGAACTTCTTTTGTTTCTTTAAATCCTATTGTGGCATTTGTAGGAAAAATGCTGAATCCTGCAAGATTGTAAAACTCAAAGTTATCTGACATTTGATTATTTTTTATGCTGAGGTCAAAAACAACAGGCTTGTTTAAATCTGTTATAAGAACTTCGTTTTGGCTGTTTTTTTGAACATCTATATCAATAGCAAGCACGCTTGGGAGAATAATCATCAGTGCAATCAAAAAAAACACCTTTTTCATATAAAAGTCACTAAGATTTTATATTTAAAGATTTTGGTTGTGATTTTTAAGTGAAATTATGCGTTATTTTTAGCATAAAATCTCTAATTATAGAAAAATTAGTTAATTACCCTTAATAACTTATGTTTTTAACCGTATCTTTTAAATAAAAATTAATTCTTTTACGACGTGAACCGGCATAAAAATCCTTATTATCATTAAAATTGCCGACGGGAAGATGCGGTCTTTACTAAGAAATCTTATTCTTTTTTCCCTTCTAAATCAAGATATGCCTTTGCCTGATTCAGAAATTTGTCGCTATCTGTGGCGATTTTGTCCTTGTATTCCTCTATTCTCGACGGAATAACCCATTTTTCGTAAATCCCCCTCAGGAACTTTTTGAATGCTGTTGTTTCAAACTTTCCCTCGTAGTCTCTAACCAATACGCCTTTTATGCTTACTTCCACAGCACCGTCGTTTGTTTTTATCTTTGCTCCGCCCTGATTTATTTCTGTCTCTTTCAGCTTCTCAACCTTAAAAATAACCTTTGCATCAAATCTGAAATAATCTGTGAGTTTTTTCTCTCCTGTCCATTCAACATCTATTTTTTTCTGGGCCCCTTCTATTTTTTCAGCATATTTTGTCTCTGTCAAATCAAGTCCTGTTTCTTCCTTAAGCCAGTCATAGCAGAATTTATAGAAATCCTTGAATGAAAAAACCCCTGTATACTTGATTTTGCTTGTGAAAATTGTGTCTTTTTCCGGCATGAGATATAAAGCGAGATTTGATTTAAATATTTAACTAAATAGAATTCCTGCAGGACTCGCAGACGAGCATTCCGTTTATTCTGTAAAGAGAATCTCGCTCTCCGCATTCTTCGCAGATGCCTTCTTCTATAGAAGGTTTAAGCCTGGCTTTCTCCACACGCTTCAGTTTTTCAGCTTCTTCTTTTATTTTTGCGAATTCCTCAAGCTCAGGATAGAATTCAGGATTAAAATTGAGGATATCTCTTACAGTTATTATTCCTTCAAGCTTTCCTTTGTCAACAACAGGAAGTTTTTCAAATTTAAACTTCTTCATTCTGCTTATAGTTTCATGTATGCTTGCATCTGATTTTATAGTCATTATTTTTTTAGGAGAAATATCAATTGCCTTTATCTTTGAAAGGTCTGCTTTTGATTTCTTGACAAGCGCCCAGAGAATGTCTTTCTGGTCAATAAACCCAAGAAGTTTTTTGTTTTCTGCAATAAGCAAGCTACCGACTTTTTTTCTTACCATCTTTTTCGCGCATTCAAGAAGACTTGCATTGGGACCAATAACAACAGGCTCGCGCGTCATAACATCTGAAACAAAGATGTTTTTCATGCAATTATATCAGACCATTTTTACTTATAAATCTTATGAGTTTTTGCTCTGTTTTTAGATTACAATAATATTTAAATAAGCTGGCTGAGAGTTAGAGTTATGTCTGAAAAACCAATGGTTCTGATGCCTGAAGATGTGCAAAGGCTTTTGGGAAAAGATGCGCAGAGAAATAATATCTTGGCTGCGCGGATGGTTGCTGAAATTGTGAAAACAACACTTGGTCCAAAGGGAATGGACAAGATGCTTGTTTCCCCTACAGGAGAGATAATAGTAACAAACGATGGGGTGACAATTCTTGAAGAAATGCAGATAGAACATCCTGCTGCAAAAATGATGGTTGAGATAGCTAAAACACAAGATGCTGAAGTCGGGGACGGAACCACTACTGTTGTCATGCTTGCAGGCAAGCTTCTGGAAAATGCCGAGAAGCTTATTGACAAAAAAATACACCCAACAGTTATTACAAAGGGATACAGACTAGCTTCTGAAAAGAGCCAGGAAATTCTCAGGGAAATTGCGCTTAAGATAACCCCTGATGATGAAGATATATTAAAGCAAATTGCAATGACAGCAATGACTGGAAAAGGCGCTGAAGATTCAAGAGAATGGTTTGCAGATATAATCGTAAGAGCAATAAAGCAGATAGAGAACAACGGAAAAGTTGATTTGGGAGATATAAAAATAGAAAAATCAAGAGGAGACGGGATAAAAGACACAGAGTTAATATCTGGAATAGTAATTGACAAAGGAAGAATTTCCCAAGACATGCCAGCATTTGTGAGAAGCTCTAAGATAGCCTTGGTTGATTTCCCCCTTGAATTGAGAAATCCAGAAATAGAGACAAAAATTTCCATATCAAGTCCTGACCAGCTTCAGGGTTTTATTGCGCAGGAAGAAAGAGAAATAAGAGAGATGGTAGAAAAAGTAAAACTTTCAGGAGCAAATGTGATATTTTGCCAGAAAGGAATAGATGATTTTGCGCAGTATCTTCTCGCAAAAGAGGGAATATAT
>JAPLXX010000012.1 GCA_026395855.1 Candidatus Pacearchaeota archaeon
ACTAACACTTTTAAAAAGCGTTATCACACTACAGAAAAACCTGTAGATTTGTTAGAATGGATAATACGCTACTACAGTAATGAAGGTGATACAATTTTAGACCCTACGATGGGTTCAGGTAGCACTGGAGTATCTTGTAAAAATTTGAATCGTAAATTTATAGGGATTGAAATGGATAAGACAATATATAGTGTAGCGGTTGATAGGATAGGTTTGCCTTAAATATACACTATTTCAAATTCAACATACTAACAAGTTTTATGATTTGTTTATGATTTGTAATAATATTATCAACGATATTGTCTTTTATTTTGGTTTCTAAGTGTGCGTCAAATAGTTTCCATGTTTTGTCAAGACATTTGCGACAATATTGTTTTCTATTTACCAGGACACTATGCTCACAATATTTATAGCAAATGGGGCATGCTTTTTTTTCGTAGTAGGGCTTCAAAGTGGTCGCCCTTTCTGTCTTTAAGTAGTTTTCCATTATATATTAAATTGCGAAATAATATATAACCAAAAATTTAAACCAAGTTGAACATTCTTTTGTAAGATGCTATATTTCCATCGATGCTAGTATAGTCGCCCCATAATATGAAGCGACTTAATGCGCCAGCAGAATAGGGGTCTTTCCAATTCTCATTATTTTTTGAATGCCTAGCTATGTAAGCAGAACGCTTAGCTTTGTTTCCTTCATCTATGTAGGTGGTTCCATTTTTCGCACCAAAATGAGTTATTGTACCATTTTTAAAAACAGCCATAAATCGTTTGTCTTTTCGAGTTGATGGTTTTATTTGCATTATTTACAATAGAAGCAGAAAAAAAATATTCGATACAATCCATCGAAAATATAATTGAATGAGTTAATAAAACAAACTAGCATCTATATATATACTCTATTTTTTAATCAAATGAGAAGCATCAATCGTGGCGGTTTTGCCTCCCATAACGGCAGAATAAACCCGAGCATAAGCCCACATTTCCGGCGACTTAACTTGTGGCCTTACGCTAGACGGATTTGTTTTATATGCGCCTATTCCTTTATCAAAGATTGTCTTTAAACCTGATAGACGATAACCAGTAATTTTCGCAATCTCTGCTAAACTATGAGGTTCTTCTTTTGGAAATCCATATTTTTTATTAAAGCGCTGTTTGTAAGTATAGACCATTATAAAATATAGTTATATTATAAATGAGCAAAACCTGTATGAATTGTTGCCTACCTAAAACTATTAAAAAAGAAGGAGAGAAAGTGGGCGAAATTCATGAACACAACTACTCATGCTATGAGTGTCTAGATAAAATAGCAAAACAACGACTGACGGTTTATGAAGGTTTGCTAGAAATGGGTATATTGGATTTATTACCACCCGAAGATGTCAAAGCAGATAAAGAGCTGGATATGTTAGAGAAGATGTGGAATATCATTCTGAAATTAAGAAATAGAAAACGAAGCCCCTCAATTTAATTTAGGAAGATGGGATAAAGATTAATTAAAGGGACGTAAATTATTTTCTTCATAGTATTTATAAATGCCCCGTGCTAAGAAAGTCGATGCAGAACTAGATCTGCTTACAACGCCCCCCGTCGTAGCAGATGAACCCCTACAAGCAAGTAAGGAGGAAGATGAAATCCCAAGCACTTTATGTGACCCACCAAAGAAACCCAAGAAGATAGCAACTGAGAAACAATTGGAAGCTATGCGACTAGGTCGTGAAAAACGAGACGAACAAATAAAATTGAGAAGACAAGCGGAAGAGGAAGAAAAAGCAATCCAAAAGAAACTGTTGGAAGATAAGATTGTGAAGAAGGCAATCTCTATTAAAAAGAAGGAAATCAAAAAGAGCACCCTGTTAGATGAGATAAGCGATGATGATACGCCGATAGAAGAAATCAAGACGACTATGAAAGCTAAACCAATACAAAAACAAGTGGTTACAACACAGCAACAACCAAAGGCTCAGACACCCCCAGCGCCAAAGGCAATAGAAATAAGAAAACCAACATTTTATTTTGTATAGTTATTATAAATGAGTATTACTTTAAAGAAGAATGAAAGTCCTGATTTAGCAACTTGTGACTTTCTGTGTGATGGCGGACTACATCAAAAGCTAAACAATTATGATTTGACAAAGTTTTTGAACTCACACGAAACCAATCTAATGATAGGACGTCCAGCAAGTGGCAAAACGTCACTCCTTTATTCGTTTTTTAAAAGTCCGAAGATATATAGAAAGGTATTCCATAACATCTACCTTTTCCAACCAAGCCATAGTAGAGCATCGATGAAGGACAATATTTTTGAAAAAATACCCGAAGAGCAAACACATGAAGAACTCAATTATGAGAATTTGAATACCGTAATGGAGACCATTAAAGCAGAGGATAAGAAATATAATAACTGTATTATTTTTGATGACTGTACGGCGTCACTAAAAAACGCCGATGTTAAGAAATTGTTGAAAGAGTTGATATTCAATAGAAGACATTTGCGAACAACGATTATTTTTCTAGTGCAGACTTGGTATTCCATCGAGAAAGATATAAGGAAATTATTTTCGAACATATTTTGTTTCCGTGTAGCAAAACAAGAATTACAATCAATCTTTGATGAAGTAGTTGAAAGCAAAGCGAAATACATGAATGAGATTAGCAAGATGGTTTTTGACAGACCATATAAGTATTTATTTATTAATGTAAACTCTCAAAGACTTTTTGATGGATTTGATGAATTGCTATTTGAAGAAGAATGATTATTTATTTTCTCCATTAATACTATAAATGTTTCTAAAAGCAACTGGTAGAAAGGCGATGCCTATTTTTAGAAAGGGAGTGATGGCATCCTCAGCCTTATCAAAAGGTTTAGGCACAGCCTCCCGTAATTTAGCGACAGGTGCAAGAGTTGGAAGTGAATTGGGTAATACCATTCTTTCCATTCCATTTGCAAGACAGGCCTTAGCGATGTCGCCAGAAGGCCAACAATTTCTTAGCCGTTTAAATATGGGCGCTGACCTTGCACGAGGAAGCTCTGAGTTTTTAGGCAGAGCTAGTGATTTAACAAACCCCTTAACATATAGACCAATTGTGAGAGGAAGTGGTTCTATTGACACAAAGGCACTAGGTAAGAATATTCGTGAGGGTTTAGAGAGAGCAAAGGCGCTAGATAAGTCAGCCGAACCCTTAATCAGATTTGTGAAATAATCGAATGAATATATATTATATTTTTTACAATATATATTAAAACTACTTAAAGTTGTGTTCTAGTTGAACCATCAAATGGTCTTAATTGAAGCACTAAAACCCAAGCAGGGAGAGATGGATAAGCAGTAACAGCAGAAGCATTTGTCAAAACGGAAACACTAAATTGATTGTTTCTAGGACGAGTATTTAGAAATACAGGAGGGTTTGTGCTATCTTCTGCGTGAAGTGTTGAAGTAGTGGATACTATATAAGGATATGCAACGCCTAAAAATAAACTACTTTGCGCAGAAGCACGACCAACTGTATTACTAGCTATATAAGTGTTTGAACCTGATAAAGCAGTTGAATAAATCATAGCAATTTGAGGATTAGCAACAGTATTGACAGTTAAAGTATTGAATGAGAAATGGACTAAATAGTTTCCATCAGGAATGATAGACCAATCAAAAGAAAACAAATAATCAGTTCCACTAACGGTTGCATCGTTGCTATTAAGCACAATATTATAGAGTTCTTCTTTTCCAATCTGTTGCTGAGAGTTGTAAGTATTGGATGACAACATTTATATATAATCACGAGATATTATTTTCTTTAATAAATATATAATGCCTATTAAAAAAAAGAAAGTAAAAGCACCAATTAAAAAAACAAAAGCAAAGCCAAGAGCTAAACCAAAGGCAAAG
>JAPLXX010000034.1 GCA_026395855.1 Candidatus Pacearchaeota archaeon
TAGAAGAACTTGCCCCTGTGGACGAACCCCGTGATATATGCAATTGGAGCATTCCAGGAACAAATGGATTGCACTGTAAGGTTTTATCTTTTTCAAGTGGTGTTGGGAGGATAAATCATCCAGAGAGAGTTTATGGCGGCTCCAGATTTTATTATGATAGAAGGCTTCTTGATGTTGATGAAGTAAGATTAGTTCCTCACTTAAGAAAACTTACAGGTGTGAATTAAGTTAACTTTTTATATTCCTTTTCTTTTCTTAGAAAATGGCAAATAAAAATAAATTTTACATTACAACAGCAATAGATTATGTTAACGCAGAACCGCACATAGGACATGCATATCAAAAAATTGTAGCAGATGCTTTGGCTCGCTGGAACAGGTTAAAAGGAAAAAAGGTATTTTATCTGACGGGAACAGATGAGCACGGGCAAAAAATAGCGCGAAGCGCAAAAGAAGCAAAGCTTTCTGAAAAAGAATTTGCAGATAAAATGTCCAAGAAATTTAAAGATGCCTGGAAAAATTTGAACATAAGCTTTGACAGATTCATAAGAACCACTGACAAAGATCACGAGAAATTTGTTCAAGATTTTATAAAAAAAATTGAGAAAGATATTTACAAAGGAAGCTATGAGGGACTGTACTGCGTTGGATGCGAGAGATTTTACACAGAAAAAGATTTGGCAGACGGGCAATGCCAATTTCATCCCGGAAAAAAGCTGGAATTCCTGAAAGAAGAAACATATTATTTCAGGCTTAGCAGATATCAGAAGCAGCTTTTAAAATTATACCAGAATGACAAATTTGTTTTGCCAAAAGAAAGAAGAAACGAGATAATTAATCGGGTTAAAGACGGTTTGCAGGATTTGAGCATTACAAGAACAAATTTTTCCTGGGGAATTGATTTTCCTCTTGATAAAAAACACGTTATTTATGTCTGGTTTGACGCTTTGCTGAGTTATCTCAGCGGTGCTGGAAAAAAACAGGAATTTTGGCCTGCAGATATTCATCTTCTTGGAAAAGACAATGGCTGGTTTCATGCTGTTATCTGGCCTGCAATGCTTCTTTCTGCAGGATATAAACTTCCAAAGACTGTTTTTATTCATGGATTTTTAACATTCAACGGGCAAAAGATAAGCAAGAGCCTGGGAAATGTTATTTCTCCAGAATACCTTGTTGGAAAATATGGCTCAGACAGTATTAGATATTATGCACTGAGAAATTTTGTTTTTGGCGAAGACGGGGATTTTTCAGAAATCGTACTTGCAGAGAGGCATAACAACGAGCTTGCAAATAAACTTGGAAACCTTGTAAGCAGAGTTACAAGCTTGGCTGAGAAATACGGAGCTGAAAAAACAGAAAATAAGCTTTTGAAGAAACTGAAAATCAAAGAAATTGAGAAACATATCGAGGATTATGAATTTGACAAAACTATTAATGAAATTTTCGCGTTCGTAGATATTTGCAATGAATATGTCCAAAAAAATAAAATCTGGGAGACAAAAAATAACAAACAGCTATATGAACTTTTAGACAGCATCAAAGCAATTGCAATTCTTCTCTGGCCGTTTATCCCAGAAACCAGCGAGAAAATTGCCAAGGCTCTTGGATTTGAGATAAAATTAGAGAATATTTCTAAACCTCTTAAAGCAGGGAAAATAAAGAAGGGGGAAATTTTATTTAAGAAAATCTGAAGATTATTTTAATGATAAAAAATAGACACTAATTTTGTAATCAACTTAGCACTAAACCAAATTTCCTCTTATAAAAGCTAGAATTAACTCAGGAATATCATCATAAAAATATTTAAATAGGTTTATTCTTTATAATAAATAACAAAGATGGTGAAAAAAAAGAGATTTAATATTTCGAATAGGCTTCTTTATACATTCATTACAATTGGAATACTGATTGTTTTAGGTGTTGGGGTTTATGCTCTTGGAGCAACTCCTAATCCAGGACATTCATTAACACAATTACAGACTTGTGATGATGGACAAACTTTGGTAACTACTAACGGGGTTTGGGCATGTGCTGCTACAGGAAATACTTCATCAGGTGGAGATGTAATATTAAATGACCATATTATTAAATTAAGAGCTAGTGATGACCCTACTCATTTTATTGGTTTTACTAATTCAAGATATAATTTATCTGGTGTAGATTTTTGGGATTATGCCGGGTTGCTTGTTCTTTCTAATTATTGGGTTGGTCCAGTAATGACCCTAACACAAAATGGAAATGTTGGTATTGGAACAACTACACCTACACAAAAGCTTGATGTTAATGGTTCTGCGAACGCATCATCTTTTTGTTTGGGAAGTAGTTGTGTAAGTGATTGGGGAACTGGTAGTAATATTCTTTTAGCTTCTGCTAATGCGATTGGGGATTGGCCCTGGACAAGGGTTGTTTCCTTTGAGTGGGTTAATCACGGTGGTCCCTTATCAGGTCACGATTCTGTCCAATTAAGTTTGACAAAACGTGTTTTAGGTATAAGGATTACTGGAGAAGTAAATGATGGTGGTGCGTGTGTGGCTAACATTAAGGGATATTTTACAGCAATAAGTACCTATGGTGATTATAATATCAAAAGCTTATCATTAAATCCTACTAACAATTCTTTTACTATTTTATACCAAACTTATGATCCTATTAATCCTGCTTCTCCCGCATCTGTCGTTGGATTTGGTAGTAATTTTGAATGTGCAGGATCTTTGCAACCTAGTGAATATATTTTTGATTCTGTGAAGAGTGGCGTTATTTGGGCTAGTCCTAACACAGGTATGACTTCTATAGATGCGGGGCATAGGGGTGCTTCGTGTGGTGGTTATGCTACCACTGCATATAATAAAGCAGCTGGTTTAACTGATATACCCGCAGGAGAAAAATTAGATTATTACTATTATGCTTCTAATGGTCCAGATTACGAATCAATAAAGTGTTATATTGATGTTTTATATGGAAATGTAATTCCTGTAGTGAATGTTACAGCAGCATCTGCATGCTCTATATCAGGAGGAACTTGGAATGTTGCTAATAGTGTATGCACATTTACCCAATCTGTTTGTCCTGCTGGTTGGGCTTTTAATGGTTGGTCTTCTACAACTGCTAATACATGTTTTGGTGTGGAAACATCTATCCCTGGCGGGGCGATGTGTGAGGGAGCTACATCTTGCACAACAGGTTCTCACGCATGGTCTAATACAGCTATAGAAACCTGTGGTTTTGATTCTGAAAGTACTCAATATAGTGCATTACCTGATGTATGTGGTTATGATCCTTATGACCAATCATGTGTACAATATATTGAATGTTCTACAAATGGAAACACCTGCTCAGCAAATACAGCATTAATTGGCTGTGTTTTTAGTGCTTAATGCATAAAAATTAGAAATTATTTTTTATCTAACCTTGCTTCCCAATTCTACATCTACATCGGGTCGCAATAAGAAAACATCGCAAGCATAAAACTGAAAACTTAATTCAAAGAATCAAGAAGCCCCCTAATTATATTTTTTATTATTGATTCATTAAGCAGAATGTAGTTCTTGTTTATCATAAATCCTTCATAAGATATCTTATTTCTATGTTCCCTCATTTGCTGAAGAAATTGCCTTGTTTGTTCATCAATTATCTTATTCTTTGCAATATATTCAATAAGCTCCTGATGTGCTCCTTCTCCTTTTGTTTTAACACCTTCTTTTAAGGTTAAAGCTTCCATTAATTTATGAATAGAATCATAATAGTCTAGAAGAGTGTTGCTTGGATATTTTTCGTTATTTGTATTCTTTAGCCTTTCCAAAGTAATCTCAGCCATTTTCTTGAGAGATTCTGCTTTTTGCTTATCTGGTTTTACTTTGATTATCATTTATATCCCTCCAAAAAACCACTTAATACTATTCCATTAAGAATGTTATTTTTTAATTCTTTTGGATAGAGATTAAAATTCTCTTTAAAGTGCAACTGCACCTTTTTTCCTAGTTTTTTTTCAAATATACTAAGATTTAGCTCTTCTTCTTTGCACTCTATGAATAAGTCTATATCACTATTTTCAAGGTCTTCTCCTTTTCGATAACTTCCAAATAAAACAATAGATTTTGGCATTAATTTTTCTTCAATAAATTCTATTAAACCAGATTCGAGTATAGAAGAAAGATTATAAGCAATTTTGTAATTCTTTAAAATTTTATCATCTCTGTTTGTCTTATAAATAGGAAATTTCCTTTTTCCTTTTTTCTCTACAGATTCTAGAATTAAATTTAACCCAACTAGCTTGTTAAGATTATTTTTAACAGAAGTGTGGGCTAATTTAACTTTCTTGCTTATGTCTTTAAGAGAATGCCCTTTAGAAGGATAAATGAAAAAAAATTCCAATACTCTAGCCATACTACTTTTTTGTAACATATATTACAATATTGTAATATTTAATATATAAAGGTTTCTATTTTGCCTATTTTTATCTAACCTTACTTCCCAATTCTATATCTTCATCTGGTCGCAATAAGAAAACTTTTGTTTCATCGCTGTTGACAGAAGCTAAAATCATTCCTTGGCTTTCAATGCCTTTTATTTTTCTTGGCTCAAGGTTTATGAAAACCACGCAGGATTTTTCTTTTAGCTGTTCTGGTGTGTAATGCTGTTTTATTCCAGCCACAAGGGTTCTTTTTCCTAACTCTTTTCCTAAGTCTATTGATAACTTGTAAAGCTTATCTGCCCCTTCAACATCTTCAACTTTCAGAATTTTTCCTGTTCTTAAGTCAAGCTTTTGCCAGTCAGCGAATTTTATGTTTTCCATAATTTAGCTTAGAATATTGCGTTTTATAAAAGTTTGTTTAGTTTATTCCCCATCAGTTTACCCTAAAAATTATTTTTATCAGTAGAAACCGCCCGCACATTTATCTTATTATATAATCTTTTTATGATAATAATTATTTATTTTATGATAAAATGTATTCTTTATTGGCTATAATATAAAGCATATATTCTAATCTATATCTTAGAATATATATCTTCAAAAATATATATCGGATTATATAATTAAAATTCTAATCTATGAAACCCATTTTTTTGAATAATCTTTTCATGAAATGCTCTCTGTCTTTTTTTGAGTCATATGGGACATTGAGAATCTTGGCAGCTATTTCCTTATATGCACGCGCAGCACCGCTTTTTGGATGAGAATGGACAACTGGCTTTTTATGCTTGATTGATTTCTTAACACAAATATCTTCAGGAACCATTCCCAGAATTGGCACTTCTAGCATATCTTTGACAACATCTGGCGCAAGTTCTATATCATCCTGCCTTACTCTTGTAACAATGACTCCAAGAACGTGTTTTTTCATCTGCTCTGCAAGTTTTACAGCTTTTAACGCATCTGTAATAGCGGGCATTTCAGGATTGGTGACAATTATAAGCTCATCTGCCATTTCCATAACAGCAATTGCTTCACTTCCAAGTCCTGCAGAGCTGTCAACTATGATTCTTCCTGATATTTTTTTAAAATCTTTTTTAAAATCCTTTATTTTTTCAGGATAGGTTCTTCTGAGTTCTTTTACAGAAAGCGAAGATGGCATAATTTTTATTCCGGATTCATGTTCATAAACAGCTTCAAAAGGTTCTGCTTTTCCAGCCAGGACGTGATTGAGGTTTACAGGCACTTCTGGTGAGTTAAGGTGTAAACCCACATTTGGAGTTGAAAGGTTTCCGTCAATAATCAGGACATCTTCACCGAAATATTTCATAGCAGCAGCAAGGTTTATCGCTGTTGTTGTTTTTCCAACACCGCCTTTTCCAGATGTGATAACAATAATTCCGGTCATTTTTTATTTATTGTAAAGAAATATTTTAACTATAAAAACCTTATATTCTGATATAAACCTCTGATTTTCTGGCATTTTATCTTTAATAAAATAAATATCGATTTCTTTATGATGAAATATTTCCTTGAGACAATCTCACGTCAATTGATTTCCGTGAACAGGAAGTTCACGTCAGTTAATTTCCATGAACAACAAGTTCATGTCATAAGAAATTGCTTAGTCGTACTTATAAACTTTTCTAACTTTTCAGCATAAATTTTCAATTTATCGAGGTTGATATTTATTTCTTCTCCGAGATAAAATACTTTAAGCGTTACGTTTTTTCTAAATTCTCCTATTCTTTCTTTTCTTAGCTCTTCCACTTTTCTGAACATTTCATACATTTCTATAACATCCTGGAAATTAGGGTCTTTTTTGAACAGTTTCTTGGCAGCTTCTATCTGGCCTATAGGGTTTGTCGGAATAGAGGGTATTTTTTTCCTTTTTTTCGCATGCTTTAGAATTTCATTTATGCTAGTCTCTATCATTTTTTTCCATCTTAGAAGAAGATTAATTATTACATCGCATGTCTTGGTGTATTTTAAACTCACATACAAAAGATGGTCAGCGCTTATTTTTTCCTGAATTATCTCTTCCATTCCTGTTCAATATCCTTTTCACCTCTTAGAAAAGCGTAATATACGAGGATGCTGAAGTTTTTATACTTTTCTTTTAGTCATTTTTGCGAAGTAAAAGCAAAGAATGCGGTTTGGAATTGCATTAAGCGCCTTTTTTCATCCCTTCTTTGGTTTTTCTTAGAATTTCTTTAGCCAAAACCAGAAATTCCTTGGTTTTTTCAATACTTAGGGTTGTTGGTCTTGAATCTTCAGAAAGGATGACTACTTTTTCATCTTTTATGAATTCGAAAGGACTTTGCTTGTGCTTTTCAACAAAATCAAACAGCTCAAAAATAAGTGTTATCTCATTCTTGTTGATATCATATTTTGGTGCACATTTTTCCGTGAATGTCTTGAAATTTTCTTTTGATTCTGAATAAAGATTTATTCTTTTGTAGAGATATTCATACTGGAGAACAGCGGTTATGCAATGCGTGATGATTGCTTTCAGCTCCTGCAGAACTTTCAGAAGAAGCCGCTTGTCCTTTATTAAGGGGAATGTGACATAAACTATGTGGTCAACTGTCTTGAGGTTTTTTTCAGCTTCCAGGACATGTTCAACGATTTTTTCCATTAGACGTTTTACCTCCGGGTTAATCGGATTTGACGGAAAATCAACGATTTTCCAGTCTTTATAATTAGCCTGCAGAATTAATATGGTTATTGGTAATTGGAGATATATTTCAAGAGCTAAGCTTTAAAATAGCATCTGCGATATCATGAGTTTCTTCAAGAGCTTTTCTTGCCTGTTTTTCAGAAGCTCCTGTTTTTCCCTGAATTGTTTTAATATCTTCCTCTGAAATAACAAAGCCTAATTCTTCCTTTACATCTCCTGAAATCTGGAAGCTTTCCTGGCCGTTCATTTCTATTTTTGTCACAGAAGGGTTTTCTATGATTATTCTTCCACTTTCTTTTTCTATTATAACTCTGGATGCATCTATTTCTTCCTGAGAAAGGCCAAGCTGCTTCATCATAGCCTGCATTTTTTTGGGATTTAACCCGCCTAATCCGCCAAGTCCTGGAAGCATTTTAAATTATAAAATCCAGAGCTATCCGAAAAGCCAGAATTAATATGACAAAAGCTATCACATGAGTTGGTTTTAGCATTATTTTTGACTCGTATTCTTCTTCAAATCGCATCAATCCGCCGAAGCCAGCGGGCATATGAACTTTATTATCAGCCATTTTCTTAATATGCTAAACAAAGGGAGATAGTTTTTAAAAGTTATTGTCTTTCTTTTTCTAATGAGTATATATGAACCAGCTGATGAGGAACCAAAGATTTTGAATTTTTGGGAAAAGGAAAAAATTTACAAATTTAATCCTAAAAAAAAGGGAAAGATATACAGCATAGATACGCCTCCGCCAACTGTTTCAGGAGACATGCATGTCGGGCATGCATTTTCTTACTCTCAGCAGGATTTTATAGCCAGATTTCAAAGAATGCTCTCCGGAGGAATTTTTTATCCTTTTGGAACAGATGATAACGGATTGCCAACAGAAAGGTTAATAGAAAAGCTCAATAATGTAAAAAGCAAAGAGATGTCAAGATCTGATTTTATTAAATTGTGTATTAAAACTCTTAAGGATATAACTCCAAATTTTGTCCAGCAATGGAAAAATATGGGAATCAGCGCTGATTATGATATTTATTATTCAACTATAGATAAAAATTCGCAGAAAATGTCCCAGAAATCTTTTTTAGACTTATATAATAAAAAAAGAGTTTACAAGAAAAATTTTCCTACATTGTGGTGTCCTGAATGCCAGACATCTATTGCTCAGGCAGAATTGGAAGACAAAGAGCAGGAAACTTTATTCACAACCCTAAAATTTCCAACAAACGGAAAAGATATTTTAATAGCAACAACAAGACCAGAGCTTTTGGGAGCATGCACTGCTATTTTTGTCCACCCTTCTGATAAAAGATATAAGGATTTTGTCGGGAAAAAAGCAAAAGTTCCCTTGTTTAATTTTGAAGTCCCTGTTTATTCAGATAATACAGCAAGTCCTGAAAAAGGAACAGGTGCTATGATGGTCTGCTCTTACGGAGATAAGTTTGATGTAGATGCAATAAACCGATATAAACTAACACCAAAAATTATTTTTAATTCTAACGGAACCATGAAAGACGGGAGATATAATGGGCTTAGGATAAAAGAAGCCAGAAAAGCTATTTTAGATGATTTGAGAAAAGAGGGTTTTATTATTGAACAGAAAAAAATTTCTCACGCAGTAAATGTTCATGATAAATGCGGAACAGAAATAGAATTTCTGCCGACAGAGCAGTGGTTCATAAGAATTCTTGACAAAAAGAAAGAATTTCTTTCTCAGGGAAAGAAAATAAAATGGTTTCCTGAATTTATGCACAGAAGATATGAAAATTGGGTAAAAGGGCTTGATTGGGACTGGAATATTTCAAGAGACAGGCATTTTGGAGTTCCTATTCCTGTCTGGGAATGCAAAAAATGCAGAGAAATAATTTTAGCAGAAGAAAAAGAGCTTCCAATAGATCCTTCTGAAAAAGAAAAGCGATGCCCA
The DNA here is from genome assembly GCA_026395855.1 of Candidatus Pacearchaeota archaeon. Lineage (GTDB taxonomy): Archaea > Nanobdellota > Nanobdellia > Pacearchaeales > GW2011-AR1 > ASMP01. Next base: position 9,016 of record JAPLXX010000034.1, read on the forward strand.
AAATGTCATGAAAAAGCAGAGCCTGAAAAAAAAGTTCTAGATACATGGGCAACTTCAAGCCTGACCCCCCAGATAGCTTCTTCTCTTGCTGGCAACAAAATTAAGATTCCTTATTCTCTAAGACCCCAGGCTCATGAAATAATAAGAACATGGGCTTTTTACGCTATTGTCAAATCTTATTTCAGCGAGGGTAAAATTCCATGGGAAAATATTATGCTGTCTGGTTTTATCAAGCTTCATGGAGAAAAAATGTCAAAAAGCAAGGGAAATGTTATTGATCCCAAGGAAGTTATGAAAAACTACGGCGCAGATTCCATAAGATTTGCAGCAGCTGGCTTGAAATTGGGAGATGATGCTGATTATTCTGAAAAAGATGTTTTAGCAGGAAGAAAATTCCTGAATAAGCTATGGAATGCTTCTAATTTTGTTTTTATGAATTTAAAGAATTACAAGCCAAAGAAGCCGAAGAAACTAGTAGAAACAGATAAAATTTTCTTAAAAGAAATAGATTATTTAATAAAAGATGTTACCGATGCTTTTGAAAATTATAATTATTCTGCTGCTAAATTAAAAGCTGAACAATTTTTCTGGAGAGATTTTTGCGATAATTATCTTGAAATTGTTAAATGGCGTGTTTATAATGGTAATAGGGAAGAAAAAGAATCTGCATTTTATACACTTTATACTTCATTGCTGGCTATATTAAAATTAATTGCTCCTATAATGCCTTTTATTACAGAGAAAATATATCAGGAGCATTTCAGAAAAAATGAGAAAGATAAAAGCATACATATTTCTGGATGGCCCAAGTGTACACCTAATGTCGAACTTACTTCAAAAGTCTGGCCTCTTCTTTTAGAAATAATATCCAGAATAAGGCAAGAAAAATCTATTGCAAAAAAATCAATGAATGCTGAAATTATTTTAACATTAGATAAAAATTATCTTGGACGGCATCATAATATTATTAATCACAATAGATATTTTCCTGGAATAATTGAAGATTTAAAACACGTTACAAATGCAAAAGAAATAAAAGAGGGGAAATTTAAGGTAGAATTTATATAAAATGGTACAAATGACAAGAACAAATCAAAGATTTGCACTAGCCAATTTCGGGAGAAAAAATGCAATTGTCTAAGGAAGAGCTGACAGAACTTGTTGAGCAGCTGGAGCAGTACAAAGGCAGGGCTACAGAGCTGATAACTGTTTATATTCCTGCAGGGCAGAACATTTACACTGTCGCAGACCAGCTTGAAGCTGAAAAATCAACTGCGAAGAACATAAAATCCACAAGCACAAGAAAAAATGTCGGCAATGCACTTGACAAAATAACAAGGCAGCTTAAGGAATACAAAAAAACTCCTGAAAACGGACTTGTGATTTTCTGCGGAAATATTTCCAGAGTTGAAGGGCAGGATGATTTGCAGTTATGGGATATTGAAACACATATGCCTATTAAAACAAGAATGTACAGATGCGATAAAGAGTTTATCGTAGAGCCTTTGAAAGAAATGCTTGAAGTCACAGAAGTTTTCGGTCTGCTTGTGATGGACAGAAAAGAAGCAACAATCGGAATTCTCGAGGGAAAAAGAATAGAAGCTCTCCAGAAAATGACATCTGGAATTCCTTCAAAAGTCAGGGCTGGCGGGCAGTCTAGCCAGAGATTTCACAGAATAACAGAGGGGCTCACAAAAGAATTTTACAAAAGAGTTGCAGATGAAATGAAAACTATTTTTTTTACAATGCCAAAGCTTAAGGGAATTTTAATCGGAGGACCTATACCAACTAAAGATGAGTTTTTAGAAGGAGAATATTTAACAGGTATGCTTCAGAAAAAAGTAATGGGAAAAATAGATTTAGGAGATTCTTCTGAAACAGGTTTGAGGGAGTTAGTTGAAAGGTCTCAGGGCATTCTTATAGACCATGAAAGGCTTGTAGAAAAAAAGATTGTTGAGGTTTTCTTTAAATCAATAGGTGAAGAGCCTGAAAAATCAACTCTGGGAGAAAAAGAAACCAGAAGAGCTCTGGAATTGGGGGCTGTTTCTATATTGTACCTAAGCCTGAAGATTCCAAAGCTATTGATAAAGGAATTATCAAAAATAGCTGCACAGATGGGTTCTGAAATAAAGCTTATTACAACAGAGACGCCTGAAGGTGAGCAATTTTTCAATATGGCTGGTATAGGGGCTGTTTTAAGATTTCAAATATAAAACATTCTGTTACTTCTTTAAAAGAACAACATATAGAAAAGTTTATAAATATAGAATTTCTGGAAAAACTATGGTTAAAATACTTGAAGATATAACGCCAACAGGAATTGCTTCAGCTTATGTTGAAGCGCCTTTTGATGAAGGAAAAGAAGCTTTAGAAAGTCGAGGCTATAATGTTATTTCTTTAGAAGATAATGCAAGATTGAGAATTCAGCAAGGAAAAGATGCTTTTGTTTCAAGAAACGGAAATTGGGTAAGAGAAGGAGTTTTATATGTTCCTAAAAAGGGGATATTTTTAACAAAGAATTCCCCAATAATGTTAAATCCTAAAGAAGCAACAAATGCTCACAGAAAAGGAAAAGACTATTTCTTAACGGGAGAGCAAGTTGAGCAATCTTTAGTTGATAGTATTGAACTTTCAGGAGAAGCTATTCCAACAAACAGATTTGGAGAAAATCCAACAACAGCTTATGCTTTTGGAGAAATTGCAGAGCAATATGGAAACTTCTTAAAAGAAGCAAAAATTAATAAAATATCAATTTGGCTTGCTGATTTACAAGATAAACCTTTTGCAAGACAAATGTGGTTCAGGGATCTCGGCGGCGGGTCAGGACTTGATGGCGATGGTAGGGACCTCGGCATCGACGGCAGGTTGCGTGGGGTAAAGATTGGTGCCGAAGGCACCGCGTCAAATTTTGTAGGATACACTGAAAAGCAGATTTCAGAAGTATTGAAAAGATTAAAGCTTCAGGGATTAGAAGGACAAATTCTTTCTGGTTTAAGGCAATAACCTTAATTCTTGAATATTATCCTAAACCTTTAAAATATACAAAGAATTTCTTTGGTTATGGCAATGAGCAAAGGCACTATTGATGATATAGACAATGTGCGGGAAAAAGAGGAGTTTAATGTTGTAGAGGCGATACTTTTTGTATCTGGCAGGTTTCTCAGCATGCAGGAGCTTATTTCGCTTTCAAATCTAAATCCCATCATAATAACAGACATGCTTGGAAAGCTTCAGGAATCTTATGAGAAAATAGGCTCTGCCTTACAGATTGTTGAAAAAAACAATATGTGGAAAATGGATGTAAAGCCTGAATTTTCAAACATAGTGAACAAGCTTGCAACAGGCAGCAGCGAGTTTACAAAAGCAGAGCAGGAAACACTTGCAATCATTGCATTCAAGCAGCCAATAAAGCAATCTGTCATAATAAAAATAAGGGGAAACAAAGCTTATGACCATATAAAGAAATTCGCAGAGCTTGAGCTTATCAAGAAAAAAAAGCAGGGACATACGCATGAGCTTACCCTGAGTGATGAATTTTATGATTATTTCAGCGTGGACGAAAAAAATATAGCTGAAAAAAAACAGGTGTAAAATGCTGGACTGGATAATTTATGTTTATATTGTATTGTTCTTTTTCGGAATTTATTTTCTAATACTTTTCATTCTTTTGTATGTGAAAAACAGGAAAGAATTGTATTCTTTTCCAAAACCAACAAGATTTCCCATGGTTTCTATTATAACTCCTGCTTATAATGAAGAAAGTGCGATTGAACGCACTATAAAAAATCTTCTGGCACTGGATTACCCTAAAGATAAAAAAGAAATTATAATTGTAAATGATGGTTCTACAGATAGTACTGCAGAAATAATTCAAAGATTAATGAGGGCTCATGGTGAAATAAAACTTATCAACAAAAAAAACTCTGGAAAAGCTGATTCTTTGAACAGGGGAATTGCAATAGCAAAAGGAGAGCTTATTATAGTTGTTGATGCAGATTCTTTTCCTGCAAGAGACTGCATTAAGAAAACCATAGGCTATTTTGAACAGGATGAAAAAATTGCAGCTGTCACGACAAAGGTTCTGGCAAAAAATAACAAGAATTTCATGGAAAGATATCAGGTTTTTGATTATGTTGTAATTGCCTGGAGCAGAAAAATAATGGATTTCATAGATTCTGTTTATGTTACAAACGGGCCGTTTAGCATATACAGAAAAGATTTGGTCAAAAAAGTCGGCGGATTTGACAAAAAAAACATGACAGAAGACATAGAGCTTACCTGGAATCTTTTAAGCAAAGGATATAAGACAAAAATGTCTTATTCTGCCAGTGTTTATACAATTGTCCCAAATACACTTATGGGCTGGATAAGGCAGAGGATAAGATGGAATCTAGGTGGATGGCAGACATTATACAAATACAGAAGACATTTTCTTAAAGGAGGAAATTCATTCGGATATTTTATTATTAATTATGTTGCGCTTTCTTTTATTCTAGCTCTTGTTGGCTTTTTTCTGTCTCTGCGCTGGATTGCATTAAAACTGCTTTTTTATCTTAGAGAAGTTCCGTTTATTTTTCAGGGATATAATCCCCTCAAATATGCAGAGTTCAGCTTTATTGTCAGCTTTTTGCTGCTGTTCGGGCTTATTTTCCTGTGTCTCGCGTTATTTTACTATAAATTTTCAATTAGAAATGAAAATATTAAAAGTAAAAGTATTTTAACCATTTTAATCTATACTTTTATATACAGGCCGATTTATATTGTTCCGCTTGTAGCGTCAATCTTTAAATTAATCAAAGGAGACATAAGATGGTTTACCAAATAATGAACAGCAAGTACAGGGTTTTCTTAGAAACCCTTATTTTAACTCTTCTTATACTTTTTTTGGGCTTTCTTTTGGGAATGTATATAGAATCTTCAAGAACAGGCAAAATAATCGCTGACTACAAGAATTTTGAAATAGGAGTTCTTGATTTGAAACTGCAGAATTATTATTACCAGATTATGAATAAAGCGTCATGTGATGTTGCAATAGAGCAGAATTTTATTTTTGCAGACAAGCTCTATGAAGAAGGGCTTACTATAGAAAAATACGAGCAGGGCAACAAACTAACAGATGATATCTTGCTTGAAAAAAAGAGGTATGTTCTGCTTAAAACAGAACTGTGGCTGAACAGTATTTTGCTGAAAGAAAAATGCAAAAATCCGTTCCATACTGTTGTTTATGTGTATGCCCAAGAATCAAATGTCCTTAAAGATGCAGAGCAGAGAGCTATTTCAGCAACACTTGAAGGAATAAAAGAAGAACAGGGAAACAAGATTGTCCTTATTCCTATAGCAGGGGATTTGGGGCTTGATGCAGTTAGCATGCAGCTTAAAATTTACAACGTTACTTATCTTCCTTCTGTTATTATTGATGAAAAATATGTGATAGAGGGATTTGCCCCTGAAGCTGACTTCAAAAAATATCTCAATTAAGTATAGTATATTTTAGTCCACAGAAATATTAAAAAACAGACTTTTTCTTCTTCTTTAATGAATTGCTCTATATGCGGGGTGGCTGACAGCCAAAGAAAGATTTTTCGAGCTATTTCTCCCACAGAGATGGTTTTTGTGTGTGAAAAGTGCGCGATTCAGGAAGGATTTCCTATACTTAAAGGCCAGAAGATTGGTCCTGAGGACGAAGCTGAAAAAACTGTTTATGAACGAATGACAGCATTATCAGGCATAAACCCTAAAGAACATGAGCCGTTTGAGCACAGAATAGGTGAAAAAGATTTCAGAAGAGTGATGGACAGGACTAATGAAGACAGGATGAAAAAGCAGGCTTTAAACCTGAAAGCAAGGCCTGATTTGGTTGATAATTTTCACTGGATAATTATGAGGGTAAGAAGAGTAAAAGGGCTTACACAAAAAGATTTATCAGACAGAATAGGGGAGCAAGAATCTGTGATAAAAATGGCAGAGCAGGGAATTGTGCCAGAAGGATATGTTCTTATAGATAAGCTTGAAAGATTTTTGAAAGTGAAGTTGGTAAAGTCAAGAGATTTGTCAATTCCTACAAAGCCTGTTTCGCAAACATCGCAGCCCCAGAAACCTGTTGCTGCAAGAGCTTTGAACTTTGATAAAAAAGTTCTTGATTCTCTGACAATTGCTGATTTGCAGAGAATGAAAAAAGAACGGGAAGCTGCAGGGATTGCAGAAGAAAGCGAGGACCAAAATCATGGCAACTGAAACCTTGTATCAAGATAGTAGAATAAAAGTAGTTTTACTTCATGATCAAGATGCTTATCTTTTAACTCTTTTAGAAGGTGCTGAAGAAACAGAGAATATTTCATTAAGATTAGAAAAAGGGGTTTTGGAAGAATTAATAGCAGCAGAACTTCCAGAGCTGGAATCAAGAATAAGAGATATTGACTATGATTTTGCCTTTAAGGTTGGAAAAAGAAAAATTCCCTATTCTTTTATAGGTCATGCATTAGCTCAAGCAATGGCTAATGAATTAGAACAGCAGTTAAAGCCTTTATTCAGGGCTGTATCTGATTAAAACTTCTTTCGGAAAGTTTTATAAAGTAATTTTCTGATTTCTTAATATGGAACATATGGAACTTGAAATTCTGAAAAGCTCAAAAGAAGAAATAGAAGTCAGGATAGGGAATATGACTTTGGTTGAAATATTAAGGGTTTATTTGAATAAAGATTCCGGCGTTACTTTTGCTGCCTGGAAAAGAGAGCATCCTTCTGAAAAGCCAATTCTTAAGGTCATGACAAAAGGCAAAACAGCCAAGAAGGCAATAAATGACGCTGTTAGTGCTATAACAAAAGACTTGGAAAAGATTGAAGAGAATTTCAAGAAGATAAAGTAGAGTTTCTAGAATAATAATCCTTAAAAAGAAATTTTAGTTAATGCCTAAATGCCAATATTTAAAGGCCATATGATTCCTACAGTAGAATTTTATGATTTAATAAAGGATAGAAAATTTATGCAAGCTTATGATTCTTTAATGCAACACCCAGAAATTTTAGATGATATGACTGTAGAACAATTAAGGGGTTATTATAAAACTTTTCAAGGATTATTACCAGAGAAGAACCTTTCTAGAATTCTTAGAACTTTAGAAGATAGGATAAAAAGCACAGAACTTGTAGCTCAAGCACAATAATCCTTATTAATCAATTTCTTTTTTTCTTTATATGGACATTCAAAAAATATCAACAGGAAGCTTTGATTTGAACAAATGGCTTTATGGTGGCTATGAAGCAGAGATTATCACAATGATAGCTGGTCCGCCTGCTA
>JAPLXX010000050.1 GCA_026395855.1 Candidatus Pacearchaeota archaeon
GAAAACAATTATCTTGACTTTTTTGTTTTCCTGAAATTCTTTCTTTACAATATTTCTGAGTGCTTCTATCTTCGGATGCTCCTGCTCTTTTGCTAAAAGTTCCTGGGATAAGCTAAATGCAAAATTAAACTCTGGCTTTGAGACAAGGCGCATTACGCCTTTCTTTTGTTTTTTTGCGGCCTGATTAAAAAGTTCTTTCAGATATTTGTTAAATCCGTATAAAGTCTGGGTTTCAAGAAGTTCTAAAGCATGCTGCAATTTTACAGCCTGGGCACATGCGCTTGATGCCAAAAGATTATTGAAATTTTTGTTTCCTTTGGAAATGCTGAACATAATTTTTTTCTGGAGATGTATCAATTCTGTTTTTGTTGCAGACCCGAATAAAACATGCCTGTTTCGTAGTTCATCTTCATAATTATGGAAAAGCTGGAGAAGAGCTGATTTTATATTTACCATTTTTTCAGGCAGCTCAAGCATTACTTTTTCAAATTCTAGTTCCTGAAGATAATTAATTACATCCGGGCTTTCCCTGGTTCTTAGCTCAACCTCTTCTATAGAAAGGTTCTTGCATATTTCTTTGATTTTTGAAGATTCACTTCCTGGCGAAGCTGTAAGCCCTAAAATTCTGGGATGTTTTGATGTTTCTATGTATTTTTTTGCGACATATGTATAAGAATAATTTTTTATGCACCGATGAGCTTCGTCTTCTATGAGAAGGGAAACTTCTTTCAAATCATAAAGGCTGTTGCTCAGGTCATTTGCAACACACTGAGGGGTTGAAAAAATAATATCTGCAGAATCCCAGAGCTCTTTTCTTTTTTCAGGCTGAACTTCTCCGGTGAACAATTCCATTGCTCCAAAAAGCTCTGGAAGATTATTTTTAAAATAGTTCAGATGCTGTTCTGCAAGAGGCTTTGTGGGGGCGAGAAAAACAACCTTTTCTTCAGGAAATTTTTTTATTCTTTCAACTGCAAGCATAAGGGCTATAAGGGTTTTGCCCAGGCCTGTCGGAAGAACAACCAGACAGTTTTTTCTTGTGCAGACTTCAAAAATCATTTCCTGATATAATCTTGGAGTAATTTTTTCCAAAAATTCCATTTTTGCTATAATAATATTTTAATGCTTTCTCTAAAAAATGTTCTGGTTATTAAATACTTTGCAACAGGAATTTTATCTGTTTTTTATGGTATACATTGCAAGAATTGCCGCACAGAAAATCAGCAAGAGGCCAATTAGAGAAAGAGGCTCAAAAGAAGATGAATTGTTTAATACAGCATTTCCTGAGATACTATTATAGTCTATAAGCAGAAATCCTGCTATGAAAGTTACAAGGGCAAATCCTGCTGTCACTTTTCTTTTTTTAAACCAGCTTATGTTTTCCATTTGTTAAATAATATTTGTTGTATAAAGGTGTTCTCTATGATTAATTTCTAATTGAAGGTCATCATAGGTAATATTTTGTGCTTCTTCCAATGATGATAATGTTTTTTCTACTTCTTTCCAATCTTCTTTTAATCTTTGTTCAAATCCTTTTCTCATTTTATGTCAGGAAAAAAGCATAGCTTATTCCTATAAGCACTATTGTTGCAAGGAAACTCCACAGAACAATATTTCCGAAAAACATCTTATTTCCATCAAGATCTGACAAAGGAATCATGCTGAAAAAAGCGAAGTAAATGTTTAGCCTGGCGAAATCTGTAAATCCCAGAAGATATCCTATAACAGCTGCTATGAGATTTACAAAAACTCCTGCAGCAGCAATCAATGCCATGTGGTTCTCTGTCATTTCTGAGAAAGAATAAAGTTCATGCCTTTTTGCAGCGCGGTACACTTTGGGCTTTACGTCAAATACCATTGCTGCCATCCAAAATAGTTTTCCGAAAGAAATAAGGGCGATTAATATCGGGAAAAATACGCCTATTGGAAATGGCTTTTTGAAATACTGATGGCTTTGAAAGCCATATCTTTCCATCTGCCATGGCTTGATTTCTATTTCTGATTCGAGATAAAAGGCAGCAATTTTTTTTGCAACGATGTTCAAAATAATAATAATAAATACAGCGAGAAGAACCCCAAGTAAAATATCTGTTTTAAGGAAACTGATAGTTAATGCAAGGATTATAGTTATTAGCACAATTGTCCCGATTTCTTTTTTTTCAAACATGTTTATTACAGGATATATTTTTTTATAAAGTTTGTTATTTTGCCTTGTCTATAATTTAACTTCTTTATATACAATAAAACATGGAAAAGTATTTAAATAAGTCTTATTAAATTTTAATATGAGAGTTAGAAAAATTACAGATGTGATAGGTCTTAAGGCTTATACAGATTCAGGAGAGTTTTTTGGAGAGGTGGAAGAGGCAAACCTTCAGGATAACAGAGTAGATGGCTGGAGAGTAAAGGTTGGAGGAGGGGTTGTGTCTTTAATAGGCGGCGCAAGAGGGGTAATAATTCCTCACCAGTTTGTCAAGGCAATAAGTGATGTGTTCATAATCAATAAAACAGCTTTGCCAACTCAGGAGCTTATTGAAGTTGATGAATCTGTCCCTTCTGGCGATTTGATCTAATCTCCTTTAGAGGTTTGTAGGAGAGACTTATTGTTATAACCAAAAGCTACTTAATAGAGCATATCTGGTATTTGCCAATAATTAAGAGTTCTCTGGTTTTCTTTATAATTAATATGCACTTTTTTCATAATAAAATCCTCACTTCATCATCATAAAAATATTTAAATAGAGTTCTGCACTTCATAACATAATGGCAGGAGAAACAATATTACAGCACTGGATTGTTACAAAGTTTGCTTTGCCTTTTCTGTTAATATTTTTTATATTATTCGGAGTTCTTGAAAAAACAGAGATTTTTGGAAAGGGTAAAGCAAAATTAAACGCGTTAATAGCATTTGTTGTTGGTCTTATATTTGTTGGTGCTGTTTTTCCAAAACTTGTTGTTGAAAATCTGACGTTATTTCTTACCATAGCAATTGTTGTTGTTTTCATAGCACTTTTACTATGGGGATTTATTGTGGGTGAAACCCCAAAAGTTCCCGGCAAGCTTCAGGGACTTGTCGCAGGTGTTGTCATAATTGCGGTAATCATTGCTTTGCTGTGGGCAATGGGAGTGGAGGGAACATTTTTTGATCTTCTGTTCAGGCAGAGCTGGAGCAGTGATTTCTGGACAAATGCAGCATTTATTGTGGTTATTATAATCGCCCTGACTTTAGTTGTTAAGGGTTCAAAGTCTTCTTAGCTCTTGTATTTAAGAATTCAAAATAGCGGTATAGTGCAAAGCATATTTAATCAAAAATCGATGTTTTTTCAAAAATACTTTTCTATACTCTAATCTAGAAAACTATTTAATCGATAATCTAAGTTATCTCAAAAATCTGTTTCTATACTAGAACAGAGAAACATATTTAATCAAAAATCGATGTTTTTTCAAAAATACTTTTCTATTCCCTAAGCTAGAAAACTATTTAAAGAATATTTGATAAAAGATAGTATGCTAGGACATATCCTGAGTTTCCAGTTTGGGGGATTTTACGGAGGAGAAATTGGAAATCTTTTGGCGTCTTGGGAGCAAGCAGGTGTTTTCAGTTATGTATTGCCTTTTCTTCTAATATTTGCGATTGTTTTTGGTGTTCTTTCCAAAATAAAAATCTTCGGGGAAAATCGGGCTTTAAATGCAGTGATTGCACTTGTTATAGGGCTTCTCGCTTTGCAGTTTGATATGGTGCCTATATTTTTCTCAGAAATTTTTCCAAGATTAGGTGTTGCACTTTCAATTCTGTTGGTGCTTATAGTTCTTGCAGGACTTTTCTTTGATACATCTGAAAATAAAGTTTTGAATTATCTTCTATTAGGAGTTGCGGTAATAATTTTCTTGACTATTCTTGTTAAAACATCTGGGCAGCTTGGATGGTATTCCGGATACTGGTGGTATGCGAACTGGAAAGGAATTGTAGGAGCAGCTGTTATAATCGGCGCTCTTGTTGCTATAATCTCTTCTGGTGGAAAAAGACCAGTGGCTCCAGAACTGAAAATGCATTGGCCAGGAAAATAATAAATTTTGGAAGTGAAGGAATTTTTTATGAATGAATATTAATGTTTTAATTAGTATATAATTTAAAATATTATGCGACAAATATAGAGGCATTACTTAATAATTTTTTCTATTTAACCTATATAAAATTATTTCTTAGAAATCTTTCGTGTGGTTTTTTTATATTTGCGGACAGTAGTACTATTACTAGTATCTGTGTTATTTTGTGGGACTGAAGAATTTATGTTTTGGTGATAAGTTTTTTCCTCTGAGCGATCTGTTACATTATTTATTACTTTACCGAATGAATCCTGCATCATGTTCATTTCTTTTTTTATGTTTTCAATTCCCTGACCATAGCCTCCGACTTTTTCCAAGATAGATGCCTGCAGGTTATCTATGATTGCCTCTATTTTTTTGAGTCTTTCTGAAAGATAATCAATTCTTGTCTGTGCCAGAACTCTGAACTCGGTCATTTCTTCAATTTTTTTCTGAAGCGGCTTGTTTTTTTCTGAGAAAACCTGTTCTGCAACTTCTATTAAGGTATCTGTATCCATGCTTCCTAACGAAGGAGTATATCCCTGCTGAGGTGCATATTCTTGCTGGGAATATTGCTGTTGTGGATAATATGCTTCCTGCGGTTCATACACTTCTTCACCGCTTTCTGAAACTTCTCTTGTGTTTCTTCCTCTGAAACCTCCGGGGGTTGGGGGGGTTAATTCAAAATCGCCTATATTTCCTTCTGTTGGAAGATGATCTGGCTCTTCTCCTGCACCCATTATAGACTGTTCCATTCCATCTGAATTTGTTCCTGCACTTCCTTCGCTTGAGACAGCATTTTTAATCTGAGCCCTGTTGAGCGCATCATTTATTTCTGACGGAGAAATTCCCTGTTCCTGAAGATTTTTTATAATATCTGAATCAGAAATACCCCTGCTTTTCATGTTCATTACTTCATCTAAAATTCCCATTTTATTTATTTAAGTGTTATTTGCCTATATTTTTAATATAAAAACCCCTCATTTAATAGACTTTATACATTACCTCCTTGTTAATACGTTTTTTGTTAACATATTTTGTTTTATTAACTTCTCTTTTTTAATCACTACCTATTTTTCCCAATCTATTCACACATTTAATTTTTTTAAATCTTTTTTTCTTACAAATTCCAGCGGCTGAAACATTTTTGCCTGTTTTGTAAGGATTTCAAGGTCTTCTTTTCTGGCAAATTTTGAAAACTCAGCAGATGCTGTTTCCAAAAAAGAGACAAGCCTTTCCATATTTCTTTTTATCAACTCCAGCTCTTTTTTTATTTCTAAAATATCTGATGAGGTTTTTTCCCTTGTTTCAATAAGATTTTGTCCTATCAAAAGAAGCCTATCTTTCAGCATTTTATTTTTTTCCTCAAGATCCCCGAATCTGATACTGATATCTGTCAAAAAAGACTCATTCTCCTGCTGAATTTCTGCCATGCACCTGAGAAGTTTAGAAGCTTTAAATTTGTTGTGATTATCGTTATATTATACAAAGAATTTTAAACTTATTCAGCGTTTTTTTGAAATGCCGGAAGAGGAAAAAGAAATTTATTCCCACGAAGTAAAAAGAGAAGGTGGAGAGGATATTCTTTATGTGAATTATCTAGGAGCGCCTTTTGTTCCAAGCATTGCAGACTCTCCCGAAGTCATGGCAAAAACAATGGACATTTTGATGGAGAATCCAAATGTTTCGCGGGTTGTTTTTATGCAGCAGAAAAATTATAATTATGACCTGGAAGAAACTTCCCTTCTTCATGAAATTGCCCAACTTTACACTTTTTTTGTAAAGCAGGAAAAAATTCTTTCCAGGGAGAAAATCGGAAATGTTGAGCAGTTCTTTTCCCAGAGATATATCTCGCTTTTCACTTTTCTTTTGCTTCTAAGGCAGGATCCTTTGTCAGCATATGCAGAAATAAAAAAAATTCTTATAAATGCGCGGCTTTTCCTGGAAAAGCTTAATTCAAAATACAAGATTGACCAGGCAGGTTATATAATTCTCCTTGAACGGATTGCTTCTTTGATGGAAAATACTGTTCTTGTGCAGAAGGCAATGCCTTATCTTTCAGGCTATTCAAAAGGAGACAGGGAAATTTATTCAAGAATTTTCAGACCAGATGTTATTCCTAATTTTACATTTACAAGATTGGTATCTGATTTGCCTGAAGATGCAGAAATAGTTGACCAGTATGAAATATCTGGCGAAAGTTATGATACATCTCTTGTTACAATACTCAGAAAAAAAGAAGAGCCTAAATTGATTTATCATATAATTCCCCCTGAAAATTCCCTCAGCGAGGATTATTCTGCATTGCTGAATACTGCACGGAAAGTTCTGATAGAGCATCAGCCAAAGGCAGAGGAATTCACAGACACAGAAAGAACACGGCAGGTTTTTTTTAATATTTCAAAAGATTTAATTCAGGATTTGGCGCAAAACAAAAAAATAAAAATTAATTATGCTGACCTGAATAAACTTGCAATTATTCTTGTCAGGCATACAATCGGCTTTGGCCTGATAGAAGTGCTGCTGCAGGATAAAAAACTCCAGGATATTTCTTTGAATGCACCTATATCTATGATTCCTGTATTTGTAAGGCATCAGGATTATGATGAATGCATTTCAAATATTCTTCCAAGCCAGGAAGATGTTGACTCCTGGGCTGCAAAATTCAGATTAATTTCGGGAAGACCTCTTGACGAGGCAAATCCAATTTTAGATACTCAGCTTGAAATAGGAAAAATAAGGGCAAGAATAGCGATAATTCAGAGGCCCCTAAGTCCTGACGGCTTAGCATATGCCATAAGGCGTCATCGTGAAGAGCCCTGGACTTTACCATTATTTGTAAAAAACAGAATGATTAATCCTTTCACAGCAGGACTTTTGAGTTTTTTAATCGACGGCTCAAGAACTCTTCTGGTTGCAGGAACAAGAAGCTCTGGAAAAACATCTCTTCTTGGAAGTTTGATGCTTGAAATAATTCCTAAATACAGAATTATTGTTATAGAAGATTCTCTTGAACTGCCTGTTGAAGCTTTGCGAACCCTGAAATATGATATCTTAAGAATGAAAGTGAGAAGCGCTTTGCTGAAAACAACAACAGAAGTTTCTGCTGACGACGGAATTCGAACAAGCCTTAGACTTGGTGACAGCTGTTTAATTATTGGGGAAGTCAGAAGCGTTGAAGCTCAGGCGCTTTATGAAGCAATGCGGGTCGGCGCTCTTGCAAATGTTGTTGCAGGAACTATTCACGGAGCAAGCCCTTATGCTGTTTTTGACAGGGTTGTTAATGATCTGGATATTCCTGCTACAAGCTTTAAGGCAACAGACATTATTGCTGTCGCAAATCCCATAAAAACAGCTGACGGACTTCATTCATGGAAAAGGCTGGTGCAGCTTTCTGAAGTCAGAAAACACTGGCAGAAAGATCCTCTTGAGGAAAAAGGTTTTGTTGACTTGCTGAATTACAATGTAGAAAAAGACGAGCTTGAGCCAACAGAAGATTTAATCAACGGTGACAGCGAGATAATAAAAGATATAGCTTCTAATGTCAAAGGATGGGCTGGAAACTGGGACGCTGTTTATGACAACATACTTCTGAGGGCAAAAATAAAAAAAGAGGTTGTGGCTGTTGCTGAGAAAATAAAAAATCCAAGAATTTTAGAGGCTAAGTTTAATACAGATGCAAACCATGCATTTCACAGGATATCTGACGAGATAAGGCAGGAAATCGGGCTTCCTGCAAGCGAAAGGGTATTTCCTGAATGGCAAAAGTGGCTAAATTCTGAAATTAAAAAGAAGAAGCTCTAATTGTTATAAGGAAATCAAGAAAAATCTATCTAATTGAAACCTCTAAAAGATAAATAATCCCAAAATTTATTAAGCAAATTTGATAAAATCTAATAATGAAGACGCGCTGGAGAATTATTTTTGGAGTGATATTTCTTATAGGCTTAATTTATATTCTGGGAAAAATAAACTTTTCAGAGGCTTATCAGATACTTCAAAACACAAAACCAAAATTTTTGGTTCTGGCATTTGTTGCATATGCCCTTAGCATGATAATTTTCAGCTTAAGAGGCATGATTTCTGTCAGGAAAATCATTGAGCCTGATTTCTGGTTTTTTCTAAATACAACACTGGCAGGCTCTTTTGTAAATGTGGTTACGCCCGGAGCCCAGGTCGGAGGAGAACCAATTAGGGCGTATTATCTCGGCAAAAAATACAGCAAGCCAAAGGCAAAAGTATTCGGCGCTGTTCTTGCAGACAGAATTATTCATGGATTGGTTTCTCTGTTTTTTGTAATTGCTTCTCTTTTGTTTATTCTGACATACATACCTGTTTCAAGAGAAATGAAAATAATTTTTCAGACTATATTATTTTTCCTTCTTGCATTTTTGGCATTAATCTTTTTTTTGAATATGAAAAGAACAAAATTTAATATTATAAAATTTCTGAAGAAAATAGGAATTGTAAAAAAGATAAATAACGGTTCTAAAATAGGGGGCGTTGAAAAGCATCTGGGGAATTTTACAACTTCATTCAAAAAAACATTTTTCAACAAAAAAACCCTGTTTTTCGGAATTTTATTTTCCTTTGCTGTCTGGTTGCTGGATTATCTCTCTGCTTATTTCTTGTTTTTATCCCTGGAAGTAAGAATAAGCTTTTTTTTGGTTATAGTTGTTACAAGCCTTGGAAGCCTTATCGGAGATCTTTCTCCTACGCCAGGAGGCATAGGGCTTGTTGAAGGCTTTATGATATTTTTGTATTCTTTGGTAGGCATTAATCTTCCGACAGCGATAATAGTGTCTGTTTTAAGCAGGCTGATAGTATATTTCTTCTACCTTGTTGTAGGGTGGATAAGCTTGTTATACTTGGAGAAGACTCTCGGATAAATATTTAATGCAGAAAATCTAGCGCTTAGGGTGATATTCAGCCTCTCAGTTGATATTATCTTAATAATTATTCAGCGAGTAAATAAAATATTAATTAAAAGTTAGATTTATTAATAACATTTCATTATTTTTATCATCTATAAAAACAGGTGAAAAATGCGTTCTGAAAAAGATACAGAGGATATTATTCGGAAGTACAGGAACAAGATAGAAGGGCAAATAAAAACTTTTGAAAATAAAAAAATAGATTACAGCCAGGAATATAGAAAATTCAAGGATGAAATGTCGCCCGAGGTTTCAAAGTATGAAAGATGGGCAAAAAGCTTGGGAAATGTAATAAAGCTGAAGATTTCTGAAAAAGATTCTTTGAAAGTTAAAAAGCATCTTGATGCAGCGCATCTTGACTTAGAGCCATGGCAGCCAATGACTCTGAGTGTCATGGCATTTCTCAGCGTTTTGTTTATAGGAATTTTATTTTCTCTGGCAGCACTTCTTATAACAGGGGTTTTTCCTGTGCTGTTCTTTTTCCTTGCAATTATTTTTTCTTTTTTCGTATTTTATTTTGTTCAGGGATATCCTGAAAGGCTTGCAAATTCCTGGAGGTTGAAAGCAAGCAGCCAGATGGTGCCTGCCATACTCTATATTGTTGTCTACATGCGCCATACGCCAAATCTTGAAAGAGCTGTTGCATTTGCTTCAGAGCATCTTGAATATCCTCTTGCTCTTGATTTCAAAAAGGTTTTTTACAATGTCCAGATTGGAAAATTTTCCAGCATAAAAGAAAGCCTTGATAATTACCTGGAAACCTGGAGAGATTATTCAATAGAATTCATTGAATCTTTTCATCTGATAGAAGGCAGCTTGTTTGAGCCTGACAATTCAAGAAGAATTGCAATGCTTGAAAAATCCCTGACAGTTGTCCTTGAAGGTGTTTATGAAAGAATGCTGAAATTCACCCATGAAGTCAAAAGCCCTTTGACAAATGTTTACATGCTCGGTGTTGTCCTTCCTACACTTGGCCTTGCTCTTCTTCCTCTTGCAACAGCAATGCTTGGAGGACTGCTGACATGGGTGCATGTATTTATTTTATTTAACCTGATAATTCCTTTTCTGGTTTTTTATCTGACAGATAAAGTTCTTTTTTTAAGGCCTGGCGGGCATGGAGATTCAACTCTTCTTGAAAGAAATCCTCTTTATCCAAAATATCAGAGCAAGGCACCGTATTTCAAGGCATTTATTTTAGTTCTGCCTTTGCTTATTATAGGACTTCTTCCATTTATATTTCAGTTCACACCAATTCCCAATGCTCTCGGATTGCAGAAAGATTATACTTTTTCACAATTAGGACTTGGCTTTTTCGGAGATGACAAGGTTTTCGGATTTACAGAAGACAGTTCAGGTGTTTCAGGTCCATTAGGCGTTGGCGCTTTGCTGCTCAGCATGTTTATTCCTCTGGGAATTGCCTTATTTTTCGCGCTTGCTTACAAAGAAAAAACAGCTGAATTAATGGGTGAAAGAAAAAAGACAAATCAGCTTGAAGAAGAATTTAATAATTCATTGTTCCAGCTTGGAAACAGGATTGGCAACGGTGTTCCTCCTGAAATTGCATTTGGAAAAATAGCAGAGTCTTCAAAAGGTCTGATGACAGAGGATTTTTTCACAAGAGTTAATTATAATATAAGACAGATGGGAATGAGTGTTGAAAAAGCGCTTTTTGATCCGACAAGAGGAGCTGTGATATATTATCCTTCTGATTTAATTGCAACAAGCATGAAAATACTTATAGAATCTTCAAAAAAAGGACTGCAGATAGCTGCTCTTAGTTTAATGAGCATTTCAGAATATGTAAAAAACATAAAGAAAATAACTTTAAGACTTCAGGACATGCTGGCAGAAGTTATATCTGATATGAAGAGCAATATGTCTTTCCTTGCACCTCTTCTTTCAGGAGTTGTAGTCGGCTTAGCAGCGATGATAACAGCTATTCTTACTCGCTTGCACCTAAAAGAACTAAGCGGGCAGGGAGCTGAGTCTCTTGGAAATCTCGGAAGCATTGTAAATATCTTTGATGTTACAAAAATGATTCCCCCTTACTTTTTGCAGGTAATAATCGGAATTTATCTTATTGAAATAGTATTTATTCTTACAAGAGCTTTGGTTGTGATTGACTCTGGCGAGGACAAGCTTGAAAAGACAAATAAAACAGGAAAAAATCTCAAAAGCGCAATGCTTCTTTATTTCATTACAGCATTTTTATCTGTGGTGGTTTTATTTATCCTGACATCAATAGTTGTCGGCGGGCTGCTTTAGTTAACTTTATTAATTTGCTTTATTTTTCTTAAATATGGGGATTAAAAGATTAAATAAAAAAGGGATTGTATCTGATTATCTTCCATGGATATTAATAGCCGTGGCTGTTTTAGTGATTCTAATGGTAGCTATATTTATTTTGAAAGGCCAGGGAGTTTCTCTGATAGACAAATTAAAAAATCTTTTAGGATAAAATGCTAACTATAGAACAGCTGATAAAAATAATCATAGGCACCTTGGTTTTTGTCGCAGTGGTTTTGGGAGTTTATCTCTTTTTTAAAAATTATGTTATAGATTTTTTTAAGAATTTAGGAGGGAATGAGACAGCTAAATTAATGTTAAGTTTGATAAAATAAACTTGGTGGTGCAGATGTTAATAGAAGAAAATAAATAAAAAAGTGTTAATGTTTTAAACTATAGCAAGTTATAAAATTAAAAGATGGAATTTAAGGATAATTTAATCGATAGCAAAAGAGCATTTCTTCTGGCAGAAGAAACTCTAAAGATAATTGTAGCTGTAATTGCCATAGGTTTTCTGGTATTTTTTCTGGTTTCTCTTTATTTAAATTCTATAAATGCGCAAAATCTTGCAAAGGCTACAGCTTCACTTGGCAGAATCAAAGAAGTTATTCAAAATCCTTTATCAACAGATGAAGTTGTATCAGATATCACACCTCCAGGATGGGTGATTTTCACCTTTATAGGAGAAAAAAAACCAAACTCCTGCGGAGGAGAAACCTGCCTGTGTATCTGTGAGAACATCAGGATAAATTTATTTGACAGGCAAATAAAAGAGTGTGATTCAGGAGGAGTTTGCGAGGTATTCGACAATCTGCAGGGATTTGATGAAATCAGTATAAAAAAACCATCAAGTTCAATTGAAATAATAAAATCAGAGGGAGTTATAAGCATCAGGGAAAAATGAATCTTGAAGATTTGATAAAGTATTTAATCTGGATAATCTTTTTTGCAGCAGCTTTGATTGGGATTTATTTTTTATTAAAAAAGTTCGGAATTATGTAACATGAAAATTAAAGGCAAATCAGGAGAATTAACAACGCAGCAGCTGGTTATATTAATCGTTCTTATCGTAAGCTTTGTTATCATTCTTTTTTTGATATTCAGGCTTGATTTGGGAAAAACAACAGATAGTGAAATCTGCAGAAACTCTGTTGTTACAAGGGGAAGTTCTGTTTTGCCGACAGAATCTGTGCCATTAAAATGCCAGCGCAGTTATTTATGCATAACCCAAGATGGAAACTGCGATTCTGTTCAATTGACTAATCCTGTTATTAAAAAAGTAAAAAATGAAGAAGAAACCTATGCAATTTTATCCAAAGAGCTGGCAGATTGCTGGTGGATGTTTGGAGAAGGAGAAATAAATTATGTTGGCAGCGATATGACCAGTAAACTTTATTGTTCTATTTGCGCACAGGTTGCTTTTGATAACAGCATGAATGAGATTTTTTCAGAAGGGCAAATAGACAAAGAAAATATTTTCAGTTATATGCAAAATAATAATGTTTCCGGAAAAGATGAAAAATACCTCTATTATTTGTATGATTTGAATAATTTAGAAGGATTAGAAGAAGGACTTAATCTTGGCTCTATAAATTTGGATAAGCAATATTATGTTATGATGGGAATTACAAGCGATGTTAGCAAATTAAAATGGGCTGCAGGAGCAGCTGTGCTTACTGTAGCTGGCGTTTTTTTCGCTCCGATTGCAGGAGGGGTATTTGCAATAGGGTGGGGAGCAGCAGCAGCTTCAGGAGTAGCTGGTGGAGGGATTGGAACACTTATTGCTTTTGCTAAAGAGGGAGGGTCTGGAAATCAGTATACCAGACCTTCAATAGTTGAAACAAATTCTCAGGAATTTGAGGGACTGGGATGTAAATCAATAACCACTTTATCTTAAAATGGAAAAGAAAGGAACTATTCTGGCAGAAAATATAATATTTATTGTTTTAAATCTAGTATTTATAGCAATCCTGCTTCTTTTTCTTTTTTCAAAATCAGGAGCAGTAGCTGTTCTTGAGGAGAAATA
>JAPLXX010000025.1 GCA_026395855.1 Candidatus Pacearchaeota archaeon
AAGATAAAAGCTGTTTATAAATCTTATCA
Source organism: Candidatus Pacearchaeota archaeon (assembly GCA_026395855.1). GTDB lineage: Archaea > Nanobdellota > Nanobdellia > Pacearchaeales > GW2011-AR1 > ASMP01. The sequence goes on from JAPLXX010000025.1 coordinate 30, forward strand.
CAACAATTCTTATAAACAATATTTGGTGCTTTGTGAAATGGAACTAATTGCATTACTTTCTACAGGAAAAGGAACATGGGCACAGGTCTCTGGCCTGATAAAATACGGAGAATGGGATAATATAATAATTCTCGGAAATGATTTTGCGCAGAAATTTACTTCTGAAAAAAAATTTGAGTTTATAAGAATTGATTTAGACAAGAAGCTTGTTGAGCTAAGGGATGAATTTAAGGAAAAGCTTAAGGGAAAAATAAGAGGAACAGAAGTTGCTTTAAGTATCGCATCTGGAGAGGGAAAAGAGCACATGGCCCTCATATCGGCTCTTATCAATTTGCCTGTCGGCATAAGATTTGCAGCCCTCACGAAAGAGGGAGTTGTAGATTTGTAAAATGTTCGTCGGAGTAGATCCACCCGCAGATATATTGTATACAAGCCCTTCGGATAAACCAGGGATATTTTATGGAGAAGCTTGTCATAAAGTTGATGACGAATCTGCAAGAGCAAAAGTAAGAAGGTCTGAGATTAAGGACCCTATTTTATTAGGGTTACTTTCTGGAAAAACTATAGGGCAAATAGTTCGGCGTTATGAGCCTTGCTTAAGAAATCAACATCATTTATGCAAAAGAGGAGAACAAGATATCTCAAGAAGATTAAATTCAAGAACTTTTGAGATTACAGAAGAACAGGAAGAAGAATTAGTTTCTGCTTAATTCTAAAAAAAACTAAAAGCCCACAGCACCATCAGCAACAGCAAAATAAACAAGAACAAATATGTTGAAAATGCAAAAGCTCTTTTTGCGATTTTCTCGCTTCTGGTAATTCCTAAAACAGTTAGATAAAAAAATCTTCCTCCGTCAAAAATTCCAACAGGAAGCATGTTGACTAATGCAACGCTTATGCTTATTATTATGATCCACCAAAGCAGATTATAGATAAATATGCTCATCCCTCCGAGTTCTGGTTCGTAATAAACATTAGATTGCCTGAAAGATGCAAGCTTGCCGACTAATCTTGAAAAAAATCCACCAGGCTCTTTTGCATAAAAACCTATGCCAAGCCATGCAACTCCTGGCTTGTCAGGATGCTCTTCAAGTGTTATTTCTTTTTCAGAAAATCCCGTATCTGTTTTTTCAGTTATAATGATTCTATCTCCTGGTTTGTATTTTTCAAATTCTTCTTTAAGCTTTTCCATGCTGTCTATTTTAATTCCATTTATCCCCAGAATTATGCTGCTGAGATTTGCCTTTATTGCAGGAGCATTGTCATAAACAAAAATTATTCCGGAATTATCTTTTTGGGTTTCAAGAACTTCTTTTGTTGCAAGATAGGTTTCATTGTTAAATGTTATATTGTTAAATCCATCTGCGCTTGAGAGATTTAGAATTTTTTCATAAGAAGCATTGCTTACAGGAATGCTGTTTATCATGGAAATTCCCGAAATTGTTATAGTAGATGTTGCATAGCTGTCAAATATAACTCCTGAAGGGGAAAAAGCCAGGGCAAAGAATCCGAATAAAATCAGCAAAAATAAGCCAGCTGTAATCAAATTTGCAAATGTTCCTGCAGACAATATAGCTAGCTGCGGAATTTTTTTCTTTTTAGTCATTTTTTTCTCATCAGGCTCTACAAAAGCAGCAAGGAATATTGGTAAAAAATAAGGGAAAAATCCAAAGCCAGTTGTCTTTATTCTAACTTTATTGTATGCAGCAAATATTCCATGCGCCATTTCATGAGTTATGGCAATTACTGCAAGAATTATTATCCAATAGCTGAAATAAAAAGGCGGTAGAAAATCCAATTTAAACACTTGGGGAAGATAAGGAAAAAGAGGAAGAATAGGCGGAACTTTTATTGCTCTAACTATTGCCGGATTAAAAATATAAACCTTCAATAAGGTATAAATCATATAAAGCACGCCAGCCATCAGTGCATATCCTGCAAGAATAGAAACATAGCTCAGGAATTTAAGAGTTTTTTGATATTTTGTTCCAAGATAATTTATCAGCTTTATTCCCCATTTTGTCTTGTATAGCACCAAAAGTCCTTCTCTTTTCAGATTTCTTTTTCTTATATAAAGAAAGCTGGAGAAAAATATTAAAAATATTGCTAGAAATATCAGATCATACATCAAAAAACTCATTTTATTTTCGTTCGTTTGTCAATTTATTGGCGAATGGGTGGAAATGTTTCATCATTTCCTTTTTATAGGGCGGAATGCTTTTTTTCCGCATTTCCTGCACCTAACTTTTCCCCTCAATATTTTCTGCGGTTCTGCCCTCATTTTAGACTGACAATTCTTGCAAACAAAAATATTCTTAAAAAGTCTGTTAGTTGCTTCAAGTATTTTAGCCATGTTATATTTTTCGTTTGATTATTTTTCTTCCTTCAATATCCCAGTATTCTACGCTGGAATTAGTGTCAATTTCTGCCTTTAGTTCTTCAGGAACATCCATATCAAGAGTTTCAAAACTTTCAATATCCATCACGCTTGCTCTGTCTCCTACAGACAAGACCTGGCCTTTTCTCTTGTCAATCATCGGAACATCAAATCTTTCATGCCCTGGAACAGCCACTATCTTCTTTTGTCCAGATACTATATCCTCAAGCTCTATTCTGCATTTTGATGCGCCATGCTTTCCTGTCTTACTTATATCAACCTTTTTTACAGTATATACAGACCCTTCAATCATAATATTTGTGCCCGGTTTTGCATCATGCGCATTAATAATTTTTAAAACCATATTTAAGAAAGAGGAAATACGTTTAAAAAGGTTTTTGATTAAACATAATAAATAGAAAATGCCATTAAACAAAAAAGATTTTATTGAAATAGATTTTACAGGAAAAGTCAAGGACGGGGAAATTTTTGATTCAACTATAAAAGAAGACGTGGAAAAACTGCATGAAGGACACGATCATTCCATAGAGGCAAAGCCGTTTGTTTTTTGTCTTGGAGAAGGAATGTTCCTGAAATCAATTGAAGATTTTCTTATAGGAAAAGAAACAGGAAGCTATGAAATTGAGCTGTCTCCAGAACAGGCATTCGGAAAAAGAGATTCTTCTTTGATTAAAATGGTTCCTATTAAAGTATTTCTAGAGCAAAAGATAAATCCTATTCCAGGAATTTTGCTTAATTTTGACGGAAGAATAGGAAAAACCCTGACTGTTTCTGGAGGAAGAGTAATGGTTGATTTCAACAATCCTCTTGCAGGAAAAATAGTTGTCTACAAAATAAATGTTAAAAGAAAAATAACAGATATTAATGAAAAAGTTAAGGCGCTTAATGAATTCTTGTTCAGAAAAGACTTTGAATTCACAGTTGAAGATAAAAAACTTGTTCTAAAAACAGAAAAAAACATGAAAAAATTCGCAGGGATGTTTAAAGACAAGTTTAAGGAGATTCTGGACCTGGATTTGGAGGTTATAGAGGTTTCTGAAGCAAAAAAAGAGGAAAAAAAGACAGCATAAATACACTCTGAAAAGCACAACAATTTTTATAAATAATAATTTGCTGTATTCGGAATGGAAGATGTGTATGAAACAGAATTTTCTTCAGATGTAAAAGAAATTGACAAGGAGCTTGCAGAGCTTTTGAAAAAGCAGTCTGCAAAAATAAAAGTGATAGGTGTTGGGGGCGGCGGAGGAAATTCTCTTAGCAGAATGAAGGAAATTGGAATTAAAGGCGGAGAGCTGATAGCAATAAATACAGATGCTCAGGATTTGCTTTACAGCAATGCCGACCAGAAAATTTTGATAGGAAGAGAGCTTACCCAGGGACTTGGTGCAGGAAGCAATCCAAAAGTAGGAGAAGAAGCTGCCAAGGAATCAGAGGCAGATATAAAGAAAAAAATCTCTGGAAGCGACATGATATTTATTACCTGTGGCTTAGGCGGAGGAACAGGAACAGGGGCAGCACCTGTTGTTGCATCTCTTGCTAAAAAACAAGGTGCTTTAACTATAGGCGTCGTCACACTTCCTTTTACTATAGAAGGAAAAAAAAGGCTGGAAAATGCTGCAAATGGGCTTGAGAAACTGGAAGCTGTTGTTGATACTTTAATAGTTATCCCAAATGATAAGCTTCTCGAGCTTGCTCCTGAATTGCCTCTTCACACAGCTTTTAAAATTGCAGACGAAATTCTCACAAACGCCGTTAAAGGTGTTACAGAATTAGTGACTATAACAGGGCTTGTTAATCTTGATTTTGCAGATGTCAAAGCAGTAATGGTTGACGGTGGTGTTTCATTGATTGGGATGGGTGAATCAGACAGCACAAATCGCGCAGCAGAATCTGTGGAAAAAGCAATAAATAATCCTCTTCTGGATGTTGATATTTCAAATGCTTCAGGTGCTCTTGTAAATATTATCGGAGGACCAGACATGAGCCTTGATGAATGCAAGGTAATAATAGAAACAGTCGGAAGCAAGCTAAGCCCTTATGCAAAATTAATCTGGGGCGCACAGATTTCTCCAGACATGGAAAAATCAATTAGGGTTCTTTTAATTGTTACAGGAGTAAAAAGTTCTCAGATACTTGGGCAGGGAGAAACCATAGAGAGCATAAAGCATAAGGAAATAGAGGAAGAATTAGGCATAGAATTTTTTGAGTAAAAATGGGTTTCAGAAGATTTGTAAATATATTATTTGCCGCTTCAACACTTTTGCTTACGTCTTACAATGATATATTACCTCCAATAAACATTAAATGCAACGAATCTCCTATCCCTTCTTATTATGTTGCGGGAAAAGGTTCTAACTTAATTGATTGTATTAACAATAATTACAAATCAAAATACAAAAAAGTTAAAGATTTTATAGGTGTGAAAGACACAACTATGCCTGGATTAAGATACGATTATCTTCCAGGAACAACAATTGGATTTTACAGCGCAAGAAGTGATGTAATGACATTTGATACTAGCAAGGTGATTTATATTAATAATGATACTAGATGTGATTTTCCTATAATGCATGAATCCGCGCATGCTCTTTTAAACAGGAAGAGCCAGGAAATAGGCAATGGAATATGGACAAAATTTTCAGCAAGCGATAGGCGCAACTTCACGCTTAGCGATTATGGTTTAGAACTTATTTCAGAGGGATTAGCAAATTACACAAGTAAAGAAAATAAAAGTAAAAATAATAATATAAACTGGCCTAGAAATCGTGAGGAATTTTATTGTGGAAGCCCATATAATTTTGGAAATTATTTAGTTACAAACATTATGGATGAATTTGGTGCTATTGCTATTCCATTCATGATAAAAAATCCTCCAACAGGAACAGAAGTTTTTTATCCGACAGAATGGCAGAATAGAATAAGAAGATTAATAATAAACTCGCAAAGAAGCAGAAGATAAATTCTCGGTTTTCTAAACTTTTAAAAACTCTCTGCTTTTATTTAGATTATGAAACTAACTGAAAACCTTAAAGCATTTTTTGAAAAATCGAAAAGAGTATGGCTTGTCCTAAAAAAGCCGTCCAGAAAAGAGTTTGAAATGGTTGCAAAAGTATCTGCAATCGGAGTTCTCGTGCTGGGCGCAATTGGTTTTCTTGTATCTATTATAATAAAGGTTTTGTTCTTTAAGTAAATCTAAAAAATTTATCTTGAGGATAAATTTATAAACCCAAATCTTTAATAATGATTGTCTATTTCTTAAAAAGTTAAGGCATAGACGGAGCTAAAAATAAGAAAATGATTTTTATAATAAAAGTAACAACAAACAAAGAAGAAAGAGCAGTGGACATGATCGCTGACAGAGCTGAAAAAAAAGCGCTGAGCACATACGCTGTTCTGAGGCCGCATGGGCTTCGTGGCTATGTTCTTCTCGAAGCAGAAGACAGAGAAAGTGCTGAAGAATCTGTTTTCAATCTTCCTTATGTAAAAGGAATAATTGGGAAAACTATAGGTTATGAAGAAATAAAAAATATGGTAGAACCTTCTGTGTCAACTGTTTCAATAAAAGAAGGAGATATTGTTGAAATAATTGCAGAGCCGTTCAAAAAGGAAAAAGCAAAAGTTTTAAGAATTGACAAACAAAAAGAAGAAGTAGTTGTAAGCCTCTTGGGCGCTGTTGTGCCTTTGCCTGTAACAATAAAAATAGATAATGTTCGGGTTATAAGAAGAGACGAATCAGGAGAAGAAGAAAATGCAGATTAATATTTTAGTTGAAGGAGGGAATATGCAGCCAGGTCCTGCACTTAGCCAGAAGCTTGGGCCAGCAGGGATAAACATAGGGCAGGTAATTCAAAAAGTCAATGACGCAACAAAGAATTTTAAGGGAATAAAAGTTCCTGTTGAAATTGATATAGACACTGCAACTAAAGAAATAGAAATAAAAGTATTTTCTCCCCCTGTTTCAGAGCTTATAAAAAAAGAATTGGGAATTGAAAAAGGCTCTGGCCTGCAGAAAAAAACAAAAATTGCAAATGCTTCTATAGAGCAGATAATTTCTGTTTCAAAAACAAAGCTTCCGAATCTTCTCAGCAGAAATCTGAAGGCAGCTGTAAAAAGTGTTTTAGGAAGCTGCATAACCCTGGGAATTCTCGTTGAAAACAAGCATCCTTTGGAAGTTATTCGGGAAATTGAAGCAGGAAAATATGACAAAGAGATTATTGAGGAAAAAACAGAAACCTCTGAAAAGAAAAAGAAAGAGCTTGAGGAATTTTTCAATAAGGTAAAGGCAGAGCAGGAAAGAATCAAGCAGCAGGAAGAAGCTGCTAAGGCTGCTGCCGAAGCCGCTGCAACAGCAGCACCTGCAGAAGGTGCAGCTGCAGTGCCTGCAAAAGAAGGAGAAACTGCAAAGACCGAAGAGAAAAAACCGGAAAAGGAAAAAAAGCCTGAAAAAGATAAAAAAGAAAAGAAATAATTTATAAATACCTCGTCGCTCCTTTTTAACATGGGGCTGTGGGGTAGCCTGGTAGCCTTCGAGGTCTGGGACCTCGCGACCCCGGTTCAAATCCGGGCAGCCCCATATATATAAAAATGACATCAAAATTAAAAAAAACTAAATCAGCAGGAAGATTCGGTGCCAGATACGGAAAGCGGGCAAAAGCTTCTCTAATTGCAATAGAGCAAAAGCAGAGAAAAAAGCAAAAATGCCCTTTTTGTAGCAAAAAAGGTGTGAAGCGGGTTTCCAAAGGAGTCTGGAACTGCAAGAAATGCGGAAAAAAATTTGCATCAGATGTTTATTATCTGGAATAATGATAAAAGAAATTAAATGGACAAAATTTTAAATGGGAAAAATGTTAAATGAAATAAACAATGTTTAAATAATAAATGTGGTTTAAACTTGTTAACTTAAAAATTCAGAACTAAAATAAGAAGATAATATAAAAATAAAATAAACAATCATGCCAACCTACAAATGTTTCAAGTGTGAAAAGAAAATTCAGGACGTGAATCTTGGAAAAAGATTTGTTTGTCCGGGATGCGGATGCAAAATTTTCTACAAGCCGCGAACAAGAGTAAAAAAAGTTAAGGCTGTTTAAAATGAGCGACAAATCCCAGGAAAAACGAATTGAAGAACTGCAGATATTAGAGCAGAATCTTCAGAACATCCTTCTTCAGAAGCAGGCTTTTCAGATTGAATTGAGGGAAACCCAGGCAGCCCTGAAAGAGCTCGAAAAATCCGGCGACGAAGTTTTCAAAATAATCGGGCAGCTGATGATTAAAACAGACAAAAAAAATATGAAAGAAGAATTGACAAATAAAGAGAAGATAATTGATATGAGAATTAAGAGTTTTGAAAAGCAGGAGCGCATGCTTTCAGAAAAATTGGAGGAGTTACAGAGGGAAGTTTTGAAATAACGACGGCAAAAATATATACAATCTAATTACGAAATCTTTATAAATATCTACAATTTACATTTACTATGGTTTTCGACAGCATAAAAAAAGCATTCTCTAAATCTCTCGGAGGAGATGACTCTGGTGATGAATATATGGAGATTGATTTGGGAAAAGAAGAAGCAGAGCAAAAAGTTCTTGTGAGGCTTTTCACTCTTAGAGATTATGAAGAAGTGAATACTATTCTTAATTTTCTCAGAGAAGGATACACCATAGCTGTTATTGACATAAAAACAATGAGGCAGAAAGATCCTATAGAGCTTAAAAGAGCTGTTTCTAAGATAAAAAAGACCTGTGATGCTATGGAAGGCAATATAGCAGGCTTTGGAGAGAACGTTATTGTGGTTGCCCCTCCATTTGCTAAAATACACAAGGAAGCAATGCCAAAGCCAAAGGACGAAAAAGAAATCAGCAGAAGCCGCTGGGATTAGGAATTTTTGTTTCTCCTATTAATATGATTGATTGTTAAGTTTCTTTGTTACCTTAGAGGTTGGTAGTCATATTTCTTTCGGAAACCGAATTGTTTAAAAACTTCGGATACCTAATTTTTCTATGAAAATTATGAAGTCAATTGATAAAAAAGTGGGAGATGTTGTTTACTACAAATACAAAATAAACTTACCGAAGAAGATTGAAGAAACAGACTTATTGGATAAAGAGCTTAACATAACTCTTGGAGAAGATAAAATAATTATTGAAAAGGATAAAAACTTAAAAGGCAAGAAAGTCTCAAAATAATATTCAGGCAAGAAATTACTCTCTACGACTTAATCTTAAATCTCTCAAACTAAGTTCGTTGAAAATAATATCTCTGTCTACTTTTAATTTTATTTTAATATTTCTTCTTGGAATACCTTTTCCATCTTTTTTCATATCTAACCTTTTGTCAATCAATCCTATGTTTTCAAGAATATCCAGAATCCAAAATACCATTATCTTGCTTACTGGTTTGACGGGAAGATTTTCCTCTTTTATTATATCAACATAATTTTTGTAAGCTTCTGTTAATGTTAGTTCATCTTCATACAACATAGAGTATAAAATTAATAATTGTGTATCTTTTAGTTTTGTTAATTTTTCTCTATCTGCTTGTTCAATTGAAGTTTTCAAAGCTTTATTTATGTCTTTTTCAATTATTTCATCTCTCCCTTCCATCTCTGCATTTTGAGCTGAATAGAACAGAGTTTCTATGGCTACTCTACAATCCCCCCTTTTAATTCTCTCTGTATCTTCAGCGATTTTCTTTATCAATTCCTCTGTAATTGCCCTCTCGTTGATAAATCCTTTTTTGACTCTTGATTTTAAAATGCTTATTATTTGGGGAATAGAATATGGAGCAAAAATCAAAGGTTTCAGTTGTAAAGAGCTTCTTGTTTTGTCTTGGAGTCCTTCTTCCCATCTTAGGTTGTTTGATATTAGGATAAGGTTGATGTTCTTATCAAAATTAGGAATAATTTCTTTTGGTCTTGAAAAGAAGTAAAGTAAATCTTCAATACGAGGATTACTTCGGTCAATTTCATCTAAAACAATTATGGCATCTTTTTCTAATTTTTCTGCAAAAATTTTCTGCAAGTCGTGAAAGTTTACGGTAGAAAAATCCTTTGTGAGATTTTGTAAAACATCAATAGAAGATTTAGCACTGCAATTCTCAGTAAAAACCTCTATATCGTGCTTTTCTTTTTTTAATTCATCTGCAAGGAAATTTACTGTTACTGTTTTTCCAGAGCCAGGAAATCCTTTAATAATAAGATGGCTTGGTTTCCTATAATTTATGAAGACTGAAATTTCCCTATAGAAATCTGTTGTTTCTCTCCTTTCCACAATTAAGTCAGGTGTATAAGTCTGCTTGAATACATTTGGATTTGATATTATCCTCTTACTTTCATCAGTGAGAATAAATTTTGTCAATTGAGTTTTTTTATTTTCTGCCATATTAAGTTTCTGATTGATTAAGTTTTATCCATTCATTAAATAAATTAATTGGATTAAGCTTATAAACTTTGTGTTTCTTAATACCATAAGTATTCGGATACCGAAAGGTATATATAGTTCGGATACCGAATTATAATATGGAAAACAAGCTAATATGTCAAAAGTGTAAGAGCAACAACACGATTAAGTGGTGCAAGAGAAAAACAGAGAATCGTGGTCTTATTCAGAGGTATAGATGTAAGGATTGCCTTAACACCTTTGTTCAAGATGATGGCTTTAAAAGAATGAGAAACAATCCTCAAAAAGTAACTTGTGCTGTTGATTTGTTTTATCGTGGTGTTTCCACAAGAAAAGTCCAAGAACACTTTAAGGCATTCTATCCACACAATTCAAGCCATAAGTCCATTTACAAATGGATAGTAAAATACAGCAAAATGATTTCTCAATTCACAGATAATCTCAAACTCAAAGTTGGGCAAGAGATACAAACAGATGAAATGCAATACAGCAGAAGAAAAAGCCACCACAGAAAGGGTGTTGATACCAATTGGTTTATTGACGCAATAGATACTGAAACAAGATTTATGGTGGCTTCTGAATATGTAAAACACAGGGAACAAGCTAACTTAAAGAGGGTATTAAGAAAAGCAAAAAACAAAACTGAAAATCAAATTAAGGTAATTACAACTGATGGACTACCTGCATATTCAAGAGCCATAAAATCTCAGTTCGGTTATCATAGATTTCAAAGAAAGGAAGTAGTCCATAATGTTCTTAACATTTCTGCTGGAGATGGTTTTAATATCATGATTGAAAGATTGCACAATAACATAAGGCAAAGAACAAAAACCTTTAGGGGATTTCACGGAAGCGTAGAAAGTGCTAATGCTATAATGAAAGGTTGGGAAATTTACTACAACTTTATTACAAGACATCAAAGTTTAAACAAGTGCCCTTATGAGTTAGCAACCGATTTGAGGCTGAACTCTGAAAATAAATGGTTGGAATTAATTAAATTATCAAAATAAATTATTTATTTTTATTCTTAAGACGCTCTAATAATTTTGGGGCTACTTCTTCTAAAGTCTTTCCACTCTTTATAGAGTTACATTCAACACAAGCAGTAACTAAATTTTCTTTTGAGTTATTTCCATTTTTTGACATAGGTATTTTATGGTCAATAGTAGCATTATCTTGGGTTACTTTTTGACCACAATAATGACATTTGTAATTGTCCCTTTC
>JAPLXX010000035.1 GCA_026395855.1 Candidatus Pacearchaeota archaeon
TGTCAGCGAAGAACAAATACCGGTCACAACAACTGAGGAAGAACCTGAAATAACTGCAATATCTATCGGAGAAATTTCTGTGCAGAATTTAAATCAGGGAGATTCAAAATCATTAACATTATCTGTGCAGAACACAGGAACAACTTCTGTGTCTTCTTGTGCATTAACAGGGGATGATTCTGGATTTGTCAGTATTACTGGCAGCGAAGCAATGGGAATTAATGCAGGAGAAAGTGCGGTTTATTCTTTCTCTTTGAATATTCCAAAAAATGCAAATTTGGGAGCACATACAGTAACATTGTCTGTAACCTGCTCTGAAACCGGCGCAAACAAAGAAGTTTCTGTTAATGTTTTGCAGAAGAAACTTGACTTTAATATCACAAATGTGCAGAGAACAAGAGAAGACAGGGTAAGGGTTGCTTATGCTATTACAGAACTTGTGGGTGAAAATCAGGATGTGCAAATATTCTTCTCTATAAAAGATGCATTTGGTTTGCAGGTTGCGAATATATCACAGAATAAAAGCATTGGCGCAAATAAAACAGATGATTTCAGAGTTAATATGCCCATAAACGAAACTCTGAAGGGAAATTTAACATTATCTGCGGCTTTCAATTCTCAGATTTATTCAAGTAATGTTCTGGAACCAATAAGTCTTGGAGCGCCAATAGGGGGCTTTGCAATATTTGAAGGTCTTGGTGGAACAGGAAGCATAATTCTTCTTGTAGCTGTTGTTTTGATTATCGTAGCAATATTCTTTATTGCAAGAAAAATGAGAAAATCAGCTAAGAGATAAGCTGGAAGATTATTGAGAACCACCCAAACTTTTATATATTTATTTGTAGTGCCTAATATAATTTTGTAATAAAATGGCTTTTATAGTAAAGAAAAAAATTAACGAAAAAGATTATTATTATCTTAACGAGAACAAAAGAGTGAATGGAAAAGTAAAAACAAAAACCCTTGCTTATCTTGGAAAGGATAAAAAAGAAGCTGAGAAAAAAGCTAAAGAGGTTATTAGAGAAAATAAGCAAACTGTTGAAAAAAAGAAAGCAGAAGCAGAAAAAACAGATGAGAAAAAAATAAAAATCAGCTCGCAGCTGCAGACAACAGAAATATCTATAGAGGAGCTTGCAGCTTTTTGCAAAAGAAAAGGTTTTGTCTATCAATCTGCGGAAATCTACGGCGGACTTGCCGGATTCTGGGATTTTGGAAATCTCGGAACAGAGCTTAAGAATAACATAAAAAAAGAATGGTGGAAATACCATATATTTCAAAGAGAGGATATTGTAGGCATTGACGGCGCAATAATTACAAATCCAAAGGTATGGGAAGCTTCGGGGCATGTTGAAAACTTTGTTGACGTTGCTGTTGTGAACAAAAAAACAAAAGAAAAATTCAAAGTGGATAAATTTGAAGCAGAGAAATATCAAAATGATCCTAAATTTGAAGTTAAGGGTGAATTTAATCCGATGTTTGCAACAAATGTGGGGCCTATTGCTTCTGATTCAATAAAATCTTATCTAAGACCTGAGACAGCCCAATTAATTTTTGCTAATTTCAAAACAGTTTATGAAAATGCTAGGTTAAAGCTGCCCTGCGGAATAGCTCAGGCAGGAAAGGCATTCAGAAATGAAATAGCTCCAAGGGATTTTCTTTTCAGAAGCAGGGAATTCGAGCAGATGGAAATTGAGTATTTTATAAAAAAAGACATGAAATGCCCTTATAAAATTCCTGACGCAGAGGTTCTTGTTTATTCTGCAGAATCGCAAGAGAAAAATAAAGAGCCGGTTAATATGAAAATAAGCGAGGCATTTGAAAAGAAAATAATAAAGAAAGACTGGCATGCGTACTGGCTTGCTGTTGAATTGAAATGGTTCAAAGAACTTGGTGCAAATATAAAAAATTTTAGGATAAGGCAGCATTCAAAAAATGAGCTTTCACATTATTCAACAGACACCTGGGATCTTGAATATAAATTTCCTTTTGGATGGAAAGAACTGGAAGGAATAGCTGACAGGGGAAATTATGATTTAAGCCAGCATGAAAAATTTTCCGGAAAAGATATGAAAATTTTCGACGAAGAAAGCAAAGAAAAAATAATTCCAGAGGTTATCTGCGAGCCCAGCCTTGGAATCGAAAGAGCATTTCTTGTTTTTATGCTCGATTCTTACTGCTATGACAAAGAAAGGGAAAATATTGTTTTGAAACTTCATCCAAAGCTTGCTCCTATAAAAGCGGCTGTTTTTCCGATAGTAAAAGGGCCTAAATTTGAAAAAATTGCAGAGCAGATTGTCAGAAATTTGAGGCAAGAGTTCAATATAATCTATGACAAGTCAGGAAGCATCGGAAGAAGATATTCAAGAAATGATGAAGTGGGAACACCATTCTGCATAACTATTGACGGGGATTCTTTGAAAAATAAAGATGTGACAATAAGAGACAGAGACACAAAAAAACAAATAAGAGTAAAAACAGAAGAATTAACCGGCATTTTGAGAGAATTAATTGAAAAAAGAATAAAATTTGAGAAAGCAGGAAAGCTCTTTTCATGATTTTTATTTTCCCGTCGGGAAAATTTAAAAAATATTTTTGGGGTTTTTTAAGAAAATGAAAAAAAAGAAAAGTTTTTTAAATAAATAAAACGTAATATTAACAATTAAAAAGAGGTTTTTGATAAGACTAAAAGAAAAATGGCAAAAAAGAAAGCAAAGAAAAAAAAGAAAAGATAAATTTACTCTTAATTTTTTATTTTTTATCTTTTAATTTATCTTTAATACATTGTTAGTTTTTGAATATTATTTATCTTCTCTGAATTTTAGGCGAGGTGTATTCTGAAAAAGTTCTTAGAGGTATCTATTTATTGAGAAATTTATCAAAATGGCTGTACCAGGAGTTGAACCTGGGACCTCCTGCTCATGAGACAGGCGTTCTACCGTTGAACTATACAGCCCCTGCTTAAAAAAGATAGTTGATTTAAAAGTTTTGAGGTTTCAGAAAATGGGAATTATTTCTTTTTATTATTCTTGCTGAATCTGGATAAATACCCTGCAACCTGATTTCTTATTTTCTTGCTAGGCATTGTATTATCCCCCAGGGTTTTTTTGTTTTTCTCGAAGTCTTCATTGAATTCTATGCCTCTTTTGACAAGCTCCTGAGCAGAGCGTTTTACAAGCTTTGATTTTATCTTTCCCATGTGTAAGACACTTACGGTTTCTTTACAGTCAACTTCCCTTAAAAATCTTTTGCAAGTTTTTAAAGATTTTTGTTTACCTTTTTTATAGATGAAAGGCCTTTAAGCGCCTCTATTAAGCTGTCAAGTTTTTTTAAAGGTCCGCCTAATCCAAGAATAATATACTTGAGTTTTTTTTCAGAAGCTCTTTTTGAGGCTTTTATTATATCTTCCCCGCTGATTTTATTTTTATTGTAAGCTACGAGAAGTTTGTCTTCCCCGTTCTCCCTTACTTTTAATGCAATTTCTTTTTTTCCAAAACTTTCTATATCTATCAGCTCTATTGAATTTTCTGAAAGAAATGTTTTTATGCTTGCAAAGAATTTATCATCTTTGTTTGAGGTTTTTTTTGGTGATGACTTTTTTGGTTTTCTTTTTGGCTTTTCTTTCTTTTCAAGAATTATCAATGGTTTTTCCGAAGGAACTTCTGCTTCCTTTTTTGTTTCTATCGGAACTATTTTTTCTTCTTTTATTTCTTGAATATCAAGCTCTGATTCGGGAATCTGGAAATATCTCCAGAATATTTCATCTTTATTCTTAAAAGGAATTGCAAAATCCCTTATTTCCCTAAGAGCAACGCGAATTGCAGGAGCCTGGACAGAATCTTTCAGAAATCTTTTTTCCTTGAGAAGCATAAAAGCTTCTTTTTCCCGGCTTTTGAGATATTGTGAAAATTTTTCCAGCATTAGCTCTTGTCCTGGAAGAAAATACAGGGGCGAGCTTCCAACCCGCATATTGCTTATTTTAATTCTCTTTTCAGAAATAAGCTCTGAAAGAAAGGCAGATGCAAAAAGAATGCTTGTTTTTATCTCGCTGGAAACATGAACAGGAAGGCTTGGGCCTTTTATTTGCATAAGCGAGATTATTTTTTCCTTTATTTCTGTTGTATCCTGAACCATTATCCTGAGAGAAACAACGAGATTATAAATTTTCTTGTGATGAATTAAGGCTTGACCCACTTAACTTCATAATAGCTTACATCGCCTTCTTCATCAACTATTGCAAGAAGAAGATTCTTTTTTGTTGAATGTGCAACCCGATTTTTTGCAGAAAATTCATGCCAGGTAAATCTTCCTGATTCATGGTCTGCAAAAACTATCCATTTTGCATGCTTTTCACCTGGCTTTGAGCCTTTTTCGTAAATTCTGAAATCAGCTCCGAACTTCAAAGCTGTTTTTACCACATAGCCTTTTTCCCTGAGACTTTTGAAAACAGGATATTTTATGCCAATTCTTTTGTCTATTGAATATGCTTTTTTGCTTAGCTCTTTGAAAGACAATTCTTTTCTTTTATCAAAAAGTTTTACCTTGCCTTTTTCGACCAGAAACATGATCTCTGGCAGGGAATACTGGATTTTCTCTCCAACAGGCTCTCCAAAACTGCTTTTTCTATAAAGAGAGAATGCATCAGGAGAATTGCTTGATATAGAGGTTCCCATTAGATGTGCTGCAATATTTTCCATTATGAAATTTTCCTTAATTTTATTCGACGAAATTCCAAAGAATTTCAGTCTTTTTAATGAAGAGAAGACGATATTTAAATTTTAGTTTATTTGCTTAAATTATTTGTCAATGTTCACCATAGTTAAATCATTTAATTTAAACTTAGATTATCGCCATAGTCCATGTTCCTTCTGGTATATATAAGAAGGTTTACTCCCCAACTTTCAGTAAACAATATAAACTTTATTTTTATTCTAATATAATGGCTGAGAAGAATTATAATTTCAAGGAAATAGAAAGAAAATGGCAGAAGAAATGGGAAGAAAAGGGAATTTTCAGGGCTAAAGAAGGGGCAAAGAAGAAGTTTTATGTGCTTGATATGTTTCCTTATCCTTCTGGGGCAGGATTGCATATGGGGCATGCCTTTGTTTTTAGCCTTGGAGATATTTTTGCCAGATTCAAAAGATTGCAGGGATTTAATGTTCTTTATCCGATTGGTTATGATAGTTTAGGTCTTCCTGCTGAAAATGCAGCGATAACCGCAGGAATACGTCCTGAAGATTATACTAAGAATTCTATTGCAAATTTCATGAAACAGCAAAAAGCAATGGGTTGGAGTTATGATTGGTCCAGAACGTTCAAAACTTCTGATTCTTCTTATTACAAGTGGGACCAATGGATTTTTTTGAAGATGCTTGAAAAAGGACTTGCTTACAGAAAAAAATCTTCTGTCAACTGGTGTCCGAAATGCCGAACAGTTCTTGCAAATGAACAGGTAGTTGGAGGAAAATGCTGGAGGCATGAAGATACAAATGTTGAAATAAAATATTTAGAGCAGTGGTTTTTTAAAATTACTGAATATGCAGACGAATTGCTGAGTGGGTTGGATAAAGTATACTGGTCGCAGAGAGCAAAAATCATGCAAAAAAATTGGATAGGAAAGAGCGAGGGCACTGAAATTTTATTCGAAGTGGAAGGAGAAAAATGGCCTATATTCACAACAAGGCCTGATACTATATTTGGAGTGACATTTATGGTTATTTCTTGCCAGCATCCAAGGCTTTTTGAGCTGGTAAAAGAAAAGCAAAAAAAAGATGCTGAGAAATTCTTGAAGAAAATAAAATCTGTGAGTGAGAAAGAAATGGGTGAGGTTGAAAAAGAAGGAGTTTTCACAGGCTCTTACGCAATTAATCCTATTAATAAAGAAAAAATTCCTATTTATGCAGGAAATTTTGTTGTTGCAGATTATGGCTCTGGAATGGTTATGGCTGTTCCTGCACATGACCAGAGGGATTTTGAATTTGCAAAAAAATACAAACTGCCAATAAAGCAAGTTATCTCTGGAGAAAATGTGAAAGAAAAAGCCTATGCAGGGGCAGGAATTTTGATTAATTCAGGCGAATTTAATGGATTGTCCAGCGATGAGGCAAAACAGCATGTAACAAAAGCACTTGAATTTAAAAAATTAGGAAGAAAAAAAGTTCAGTATAAGCTTAGAGACTGGCTTATTTCAAGACAAAGATATTGGGGAACTCCAATACCTGTAGTTTATTGTGAAAAATGCGGAATTGTTCCTATTCCTGAAAAAGAACTTCCAATAAAGCTTCCGGAACATGTAAAATTCGGAAAAGGAAATCCCTTAGAAACAAATGAAAAATGGATTAATACAAAGTGTCCAAAATGCAAAGGAAAAGCAAGGAGAGAAACAGATACAATGGACACTTTTGCCAATTCTTCATGGTATTATTTAAGATATACAGATCCAAAGAATAAAAAAAGGATATTTGACACCAAGAAAGCTAATTATTGGGCTCCGATAGACCAATACATCGGTGGTCCAGAGCATATAACAGCACATTTAATATACATAAGATTTTACGCAAAGTTCCTCAGAGATTTAGGATTATTAAAGTTTGATGAACCTGTTTTAAAATATTTTACTCAGGGGATAGTTCATGCATCAAACGGAGAAAAGATGTCAAAATCAAAAGGAAATGTAATAGAACCCTTAGATACAATAAACAAATATGGTACAGATTCTTTAAGATTGGCATTGGTTTCTTCTGCATCTCCTGATAAGAACACTAATTGGGATGAAAATATTGTTTTAGGAAGCTATAAATTTTTGAATAATTTTTATAATTATTTTTCCAGTTTTAATCCAGGGAAAAAAGATGCACGGGTTGAAAGCAAAGTTAATTCTTTTGTCAGAGAAATAACAGAGGATATAGAAAATTTTCAGTATAATCTCGCCGTAATAAAAATAAGGCAATTATTTTCTTTTTTTCAGGAAAAAGGAGCTGACAAGCTTTCTGCAGAGATAATGCTAAAACTTTTGTATCCTTTCTGCCCTCATATTACAGAAGAACTCTGGCAGAAGTTTGGGAATAAAAGCTTTTTGAGCCTGCAAAAATGGCCAGAAGCTGACGAGAAAAAGATAAACGAGCAATTTGAGAAAGAAGAGAAAGTTATTGATGATATAATCAATGATATAAATAATGTTGTAAGAATAATTAAAGACAAAGGAAAAAATGTCAGTAAAGTATATATTTATTCCTTGCCTAATGAGCTAAAATTATATGAATCTTATTCAGATGCAATTGAAAAAAGAACAGGTCTTAGTGCAAAGGTTTATGCTGTCAATGCCAAGGACAAATATGATCCTGAAAATAAATCCAAGAAAGTAAAGCCAGGGAAACCAGGAATATATCTGGAGTAAATAAAAATGGCAGATAAAAATAAAAAAGATGATGATGTTGGGGGAGATTTAAATATGAAAAGAATTGCCTTATTTTTTAAGGAAAATGAATTTTTAGTAATATTACTTTTAATAGTTATTTCCTTCATCTTGCTAATTTTTATTTTTGGAGGTTCTGTTCAAATATCAGAACCTGAAACCTGCGGGGACGGAACTTTCTATGAATCCTGCTCTATAGTAAAGCCGTATTACTGTGATTCGCAGGGGTTTTTGAATGAAAATGCTTCAATCTGCAGTTGTTCTGATAAAATTGATGGAGAATCCTGCATCACTGCTTTACAAACAGGAGCTAAAAATATAAATTTGAATTATATTATTGACGGAGAAGAAAAAGCGATTGAACTTACTGTTTATTCAGGTTTAGTGGATTATTTTCCAAGCCTGCCAAGCACAATATTTTATGAAAATGGCGGAAAACCGATAAGAGCTGATTTTATTTTTAAGAAGATAAATGAGGAAGAGCAGAGAAAACTTCTTATGCCGCTTGTTATAAAAATACAAAATCTGACAAAAGACAAACAGGAGCAGGCCAGAATTGCTGTAAGCATTGTTCAGAATATCCCATATGGTGCACCTAATAAAACCAGCAGCTTTTTAGGCGGTTCTACAAATTATTCAAGATATCCTTATGAAATATTATATGACATGACAGGGGCATGCGGGGAAAAATCAGAGCTTCTTTCATTTTTGCTTAGGGAAATTGGATACGGAACAGTAATATTTCATCATCAGCTGGAAAACCACGAGGCTGTAGGGATTAAATGCCCTGTGGAATACAGCTATAAGAAAACAGGCTACTGCTTTGTTGAAACAACAGGCTCTTCAATAATATCTGATGATTCTGTGATATATGCTGGCGGAACAAGGCTTTCATCTGAGCCAGAGATAATTCTTATTTCTGCAGGAGCTTCTTTGGGTGATGATTTAAAAGAATATTCTGACGCAAAAACAATGGAAAAAATAAGAGAAGGCAAATTGATATTTTTCAAGAACTCAAAATTGGAAAAGCTGAAAGAAAGATATGGCTTGGTTGAAGAGTATAATATCGGGTGAGTGTAACTTCTGTATAAAGGTAACAATATAGAAAAGTTTATAAATATCATATTTCTTTGGAAATTATGGTTACAAATGCATTCCCTGTAAATGAAGCGAAACCTTTAATTGAGATTCCAACAGATATTCCTCAAATAGGATTTCTTGGCGGAGAACAAGGAAGAGAAATAGATTCTTCTATTAAAAAAGATTATAAGGATTTTCCAGTTATGCGAGTAGGAAATTATTCTGGCGGGGTTGTAAAAGGTTCAAATCCATTTTATGTTGTTGGTGTTCAAAGTAAGCTTTCATCAGGAATTAGGGTTTCTACTCAAGGTGATTTAGAAACTGCAATAAGAATTGCTAATAGTTTAGAATTACGGGGAACTTATGAAGATACTGGCTTAGTTTTAAGAACAGAAGGAAATCCAAACGCATATTTAGCACAAAAATTAATGAAACAGGTTAAAGATAGAACTGGAGAAAGAACAAGAATGCCTGTTATGATTCCTCTTTGTGGTATTGAGCTTGTAAAAGACCAAGATTCTCCACAAGGATTAGCTTTCAAATTAAAAGAAGATGTTGAAATTATTTATGCACCGATATTAAACTCTTTATACAATAGATTCGGGTCTGTCTAGGTTGTGTTTGGGCAGGAACTTGCTTCTTGGCTCTTACAACGGCAGTTTGGCTTACTCCGACGATATTGGCAGGGTGGTTCTTGTTTCAACCGCTGAAAGCGGTTCGCAAGATTTAAATGCTTATTTAGAAGAACTTAAACAAACAAAAGAAGCAGAAGAAGCTAATCTTAAAGCAAAGTATGAAAAAGCTAAAGCTGTTTTGATGGGAAAATAAAATGACAGAAGAAACAAAAACATTAGGCATTGCATGGCAATCTCAGGAAAGAGTTCCTGGATTAATTAGCGGAGAAGATGCATTAATGATTTACAATTCTCTTCCAGACCAAGCAAGAGTTGGTTTAAGATATGATGAAGAAACAAGAACAATGGTTGGCTCAACACCAATTGCTGCTGCTAACTTGGATTCTTTGGCTCAAAAATATGGTGCAAGAACTCCTAATTTAAGAGATTTGAGCAGACCAGAAATAATGAGAATTGCCCAAGGAGAGTATTACATTGATTCAAGAAATTTAGTTGCAAGGTCAAGAACAGACTCTGCTTGGGGTAAAAATAATTCTTTATTGAAAACAATTTATGAATTGGCTGAGCAAAAATTAGGAAGAATAACAGGTTCATTCATGATTGATGGATTTAACTTTGTTCCAAATTCTGAAGATACAGGTGGTTATGGATTAAGTCTTGTTGCAAAACCTGATTTTGATGTTGTTCAAGATGAAAGACTTGATGGAGAACACAATGGAAAAAGATTTTCAGAAGTCGATGAATTAGGATTGCCCAAATTTTATAGTAATGGAAGTAGAATGTGGTATGCTAAAAGTGAAGGTCTGTCTAGGTTGTATTTGGACTGGGACTTGGGTCTTAACTCTAGCAGCAACAGTTTGGCTTACTCCAACGATTATGGCAGGGTGGTTTTTTTAAAATAAGTTCTCAGGAACGCAAATTTTTTTAAATGTTCTA
>JAPLXX010000029.1 GCA_026395855.1 Candidatus Pacearchaeota archaeon
AGTTTTTTAAGTTTCTGATGCTTGTGTTCTAAAATTAAAATGGAATCTTATGATTTGGTAATTCTCGGTGCAGGAGGTTCTGGTTTAGCAGGGGCAATGTATGCTGCAAGGCTCGGGCTTAGCACGCTTGTTCTTGGGGCAAGCTCTGGAACAGAGCTTTCTGTTGGTGGAGCTATAACAACAACCAATATTGTTGAAAATTATCCTGGATTTATCAAGATTTCAGGACATGAGCTCGCAAAAAAGATTGAAGAGCATGCAAAAAGCTACAAAAATGTTATGATAAAGAAAGAAAAGGTCATATCAATAAATAAAATTGGAGGTGGTTTTTCTGTTAAAACAGATAAAACAATTTACAAATCCAAAACTATTCTTTTTGCAACAGGGACAAGGTGGAAAAAGCTGGAGATTCCGGGTTCAAAGGAATTTGAAAACAAAGGAGTAAGCTACTGCGCTTTATGTGATGCTTTGCTTTATAAAAATAAAATAGTTGCTGTTGTCGGCGGTTCTAACAGCGCTGCAAAAAATGCGCTTCTTCTTGCAGAATATGCAAAGAAAGTTTATATCATTTACAAAGGAGAAAGAATACATCCTGAGTCAGTGTATATGGGGAGAATTAAGTTAAATAAAAAGATAGAAGTTGTTAATAACACAAACATAATCAGGATTAACGGGGATAAAACTGTAAAAAGTGTGACTTTTGATAAACCCCATAAAAACAAAAAAGAGCTAAATCTCGACGGGGTTTTTGTTGATATAGGGCATGTTATCAATTCAGAACTGGCTGAAAAACTTGGTGTTAAAGTTAGTGAGAAAAAAGAGATAATAATTAATCATAAAACTTCTGAAACAAATATTCCTGGAATTTTTGCAGCAGGAGATGTTACAGACAAGCAATTTAAGCAGTTAATTACAGGCGTTGCAGATGCCTGTGCAGCTGCTTATTCTGCATATGAATATATAACAAAGGAAAAAGTCGAGAAATATTAGTGATAGATTTATAAGCAAGATGTTTTCTTTAGAAAAATGGGAAATGATTGTCAAATTACAAAACAAAGATTGAAGTCTGCCATAGAGGATATTCTAAGGGTTTTGCAGAAATCTGGATTAAAGGCCGATACAACTATTATAGTTGAAGTTGGAGAAAGAAATGAAGATAGACTAGTTTTTTTCGATAAAGACAAAGAAACTCGGCAGGAAGTCAGAAGGGGGATATCTCCTCTTTCAAGAAGAATTGGAGTAAGATATCTATCTCTGTCAAATGATTATCCTATATTGGAAGCAGAAGTAATTGTTTCAGGGGTTCAATCCAATACTTCAAGATTGTCTTTTTTGTGCTTAGAAGGAATTTCTGGATATACTATTGAAGATACAGATAAACAAGACAATATTATTCAGTATCGTTTTTTTAGCAATTATCAAAGAGGAAAAGATAATGGTTTTAGAAAGCAATTAATTTGTCTTTCAAATAGATTGAAATCTTAACCAAAACCCTATAAACCTATTTTTTCTGATTATTTTATGACATTAGATTTTGAAAAGGAAAAACTTATCAGAGAACTGAAGAAAAGAAAGCCGAAGCGTGTGCTTGTGCAACTGGCAGAAGGAATAAAAAAATATGCGCCAGAAATTTCGGGCTGGATAGAATCTCTTGGCATAGAAGTTATTTTTTCAGGAGAAACTTGCTGGGGTGGTTGTTCTATAGCTGTTCAGGAAGCAGAAGCGCTTGGCGTTGATTTAATAGTTCATTTTGGGCATGCACAGTTTATAGAATCTAAATTTCCTGTGTTATATATAGAAGTTAAAGATTTTTTAGATTTGAAACCATTGTTAAATAAATCATTAAAGGAACTGAATAAATTCAAGACTATCGGATTATCATTTTCTGTTCAGCATCAGCATGACCTGAAAAATATAATAAATTTCTACGAGAAACATGGGAAAAAAGTTATTCTCTCAAAAAAACTTGGTCATGTTGCCTATGAAGGGCATATAGTCGGCTGCCAATATTCAGGGCTTAAAGCTATTCAGGAGCAAGTTGGTGCTTTTGTCATTATCGGAAATCAATTTCATTCAATGGGCGCTTGCCTTGCTGTTGAGAAACCTATTGTATTAATTGATGTTTACAACGACAAAATCAGAAGCATGAAAGGAATAAGGGAAAAAATTCTGAAGCAAAGGGCTTTTTCAATAGAAAAACTACGCGAAGCAAAGAATGTAGGAATTATTGTTGAAATAAAGCCAGGACAGAGGTTTGGCTCTCCAAAGATTCTTCTTGAAAAATTCAGGAGTGCTGGAAAAAATGCCGTTGTTATAACAATGAATGAAATAACTCCTGAAAAGCTGATGAATTTCTACAATATTGATGCGTTTGTCGAGCTTGCTTGCCCGAGAATAGCTCTTGATGATTTTGCAAAATATTCCAAACCAATTTTGACATACAAAGAAGCAATGATTGCACTTGGAGAAAAAACCTGGAAAGAAGCTTTGAAAACCGGTTTTGTGTGATGAATGTATCGAAGAAGAGAAATGTTAGTTAATATGAAAAAGTTCAGGCAGAAGTATTTAATTAATAAGTGCTAAATCAGTATAAGGTTAGATATGATAAAAGTGTTGATTAAGTGATAAAATATAACCCCCGCATCAATAAATTAAATCATCATAAACTTTATAAAAGGGTTTTTCGATTATAGATAGATAAAAATGGAAGAGGAGAAAACAATAACCTTAAAGAAAGATACTCTGTGGAAGAGTTTTGTAATAATTCTCTTTGTTCTTCTCGTTGTATCTGTATTCACAAGAGGTTTTGGAATTATGAGTACAGGGAGTGTTGTACAAGATGTTAATCCAGACCAGCAAGAGGCTGTTGATTTAAGTGTCTTTTTAGATAATCCTGATTTATATCCTTCTTTAGGACCAGAGAATGCAAAAGATGTAGTAATTGAATTTTCTGATTTTCAATGTCCTTTTTGTGCAATAGTTTCCGGGTTGCCTTCGTGGTTACAAACATACCAAACCCAATATGCAGACTTAATTAATTCTGCAGGAAAAATTCAGGCAATGGCTGAGCAGGGAAAATTAAGATTTATTTATGTGCCAATGAGCTTTTTAGGAGAAGAATCTGTATATGCAGCAGAAGCAGCATATTGTGCTCATGAGCAGGGAAAATTCTGGGAAATGCACGATGCAATATTTACCGCACATGACAGCAAGGAGAATAACGGCAAATATTCTATAGCTAATTTGAAAATATTGGCAAAGAATATTCAGGGACTTGACACAAGCAAATTTAACAAATGTCTAGATGACGAAAAATATGCAACAGCTGTTGAGACGACATCAAGCCAGGCAAGCACTGCTGCAAGTGGAACTCCAACATTTTATGTAAACGGAGAAAAAATGTCTGGTTCATGGACCCAGTTATCTGCCGCTTTGGCTTAAGTTTTTATTTAGAACTTTCCTTTTCGAAACATTAATAAAGGTTTTTTTTATCAAAATTAAATGGTAACAATGAAGAAATCAACATTGTGGATTTTATTAGTCGCAATTCTCGTTGTTGCAGTTGCAATAATTATTATTTGGAATCCTTTCAAATCTTCTACAGGAAGTGCTGTTCTGGAAGGTTCTACTTTTTCTAATACGGGAGATAGTATAGCTAGAGATAGCGAAGGAAAACCATATGTTATTCTTTTTTCAACAACCTGGTGTCCTCACTGCATTTGGATAAAAGACACATTTGACAGTTTGATTCAGGAAGATTTTGCTAGTCAGGTAAATATTCAGCATTGGGAGCTTGATACAGGAGATAATACAATAACTCCAGAAATAGAGACAGAAGTGCCTGCAGAGATAACAGCTCTTTATGAAAAATACAATCCTCAGGGCTCTATACCAACATTTGTATTTGGCGGAAAATATACAAGAGTTGGAAACGGCTATGAAAGGCAAAAAGATTTGGCTGCAGAAAAACAGGATTTTGAATTAGTTATAGAAAAGTTACTGGAATAAAAAGAGAAAAATATTTAAACTTATAATCTTTATAATTCTTATAATATTTATAAAAATGGAAAATACAACTATTGCAATAAGAAGAGATTTGAAAGAGAAAATTATGGAGTTTGCAACTAAAAAAGAATCATACTCTGATGTAATTGAAAGGCTTCTTAAAAGTGCAGAGCAGAGATTATTACATGATGTTCTTATGTCCAATGAAGGATGCATAACAATTGAAGAGGCAAGAAAAGAGCTGAACAAAAAATGGCCAAAGTCGAAATAGTTCGGGCCCTTTTTCAGGAGATTCAAGATAAATTTAAAGGAGACTCGCATAAGATAATTGATTTATTAGAAACATTAGAAAAAAATCCGCATAAAGGAAGATTATTAGGTAATGTTGGCGGAATAGTAATAAAAGAACTAAAATATGAAGGTTTTAGATTTTATTTCATAACAGATGGATTTAAGTTAAAAGTAATGAATGAGTTGGTTCTTACTGACTTACTGATAAAATTTGTTCGAATGTCTAACAAGAAGACGCAGCAGAAGACAATAGAAGAAATAAAAGATATTTTAAGGAAATTTGGCGAAGCAGGATTTAATAATTAACTGCTTGAAGAAACTCAGGAGTTATTTTTATAATAAATAACAGGCAGCGGTTGTTATGCTAAATATTTTTCAATAATTCTATTTTTTTATCTTCCCTTTTCTTATGCAGTTCTGAACAGCATTGAGAGAAAGACATGCACACTGCATCTTTAACGGGGTTATTTTAATCTTGAGAAGCTTCAGAAGATTTGCATTCTTTAGCTTTAATACATCTTTTGTTTTCATTCCTTTAATTTTTTCAGTGAGCTGTGATGCAAAAACAATGCAAACAAGACAGCCTGTTCCGAAAAATCTCGCGTCTTTGACAATATCATTTTCAACTTTGAGATGAATCCACATTTCATCACCGCAGATAGTGTTTGCTTCTGAATATTCATGGGTTGGATTTTTTAGTTCTCCAAAATTCTTTGGATTTCTCCATAGCTTCAGGATTTTTTTATTGTATATGCTTTTATTTTTCATTTCAATGCTTTTTTTACAGCTTCAAGAGGAAGAAGCACACATTTAATTCTTGAATTATTTATCTTTGTTTTAAATAGCTCTTTTATATCATCTTTATTCATCTTTTTAATAGCTTCTGTTTTCATTCCTTTTATTTTTGAAGTAAGAAGAGAAGCTGAAACAAGGCTGAGCACACAACCACTTCCACTAAACTTAACATCTTTGGCAATTCCATTTTTTACTTCTAGCTGCACTGTTATTTCATCTCCACATATTGAATTATATTCTGTTCTGGAGTGAGTTGGATTTTTGAGCATTCCAAAATTGCTTGGATTTTTATATAATTCAAGAATGTGCTTTGAATAAAGAGTTTCAGGAATTCCTTGTTCCATATTATTGTTTTTTCATTAAATTTATTTATTATTAATACAAATACCTTTTAGTATCATTCTAATCAACTTAAGCTTCTTTATTATTAACATTTTTCAAGCAAATTTTTTTTGAATTTCTTTTAAAGCATCAACTAAAATATCAATATCTTCCAATGTGTTATAAAACGAGAAGCTTGCTCTGCAAACCCCTCCTTTAGCTTTAAGAATTTCCATTAAAGGCATTGCGCAGCAGTGTCCTGCCCTTATTGCAATTCGTTTTTCATTTAATAATCCAGCTATATCATGCGGATGAATTCCAAGAAGATTGAAAGAAACCAAAGAAACGCTTTTTTCTTCTCCTGGATTGTAAATCTTTATATCAGGAACTTCTTTAAGTCTTTTAAGTGCATATTTTAGCAGATAATTTTCCCATTCTTTTATGTTTTCAAGACTAATTTTTTTGAGGTAGCTTAAAGATTCTGCTAAACCAATTGCTTCTGCTATATTTTGTGTTCCTGCTTCAAATTTTTCAGGGGGATTTGCCCATTCTGAATTCTCTTTTGTAATTTTGCTTATCATTCCTCCGCCGAAATTGAAAGGAGGAAGTTTTTCTAGAAGTTCTTTCCTACCAAATAAAACACCTATACCGCTTGGACCAAGCACTTTATGCCCTGAAAAAGCCAGGAAATCGCATTCAAGTTCCTTAACATTAATATTCAAATGCTGAATGCTTTGAGCAGCATCTATTATTGTTATTGCTCCTTTTTGTTTTGCTAATTTGGTTATTAGTTTAACATCGTTAATAGTCCCTAATACATTAGACACTTGAGCAACACTAACTATAGCTGTTTTATCACTTAATTTTGAATTAAAGTCGTTCATATCTAACATAAAATCTTTTGTTATTTTAACAAATTTTAATTTCATATTATTTCTTTTAGCAAGCTGTTGCCATGGAACAAGATTTGAATGATGCTCCATTTCTGTTATAAGAATTTCATTTTTATTCCTAGGAAGAATTGAGGGAAGAGTATATGCCAGGAGATTAAGAGATTCTGTGGCATTTCTCGTAAAAATAATCTCTTCTGGTTCTGCCTTGATAAAATCAGCAACAATTATTCTCGCCTGATTGTATTTTTTCATTGCTCTTTCTGCCAAAGAATAAACCCCGCGGCCGACATTTGCATTATCTTTTTCAGAAAAATCTTTTACAGCGTTTATCACGCTTGCAGGCCTCTGGCTTGTTGCTGCATTATCCAGATAAACAAGCCCAAGATTATGCCTGAAAATAGGAAAATCTTCTTTCCGTTTTTTGGCTATTTTATTGTTTATTTTCATTTTTTCTTTTTATTAAGCGCATTTATCTTTTTTAACATTTCTTTTATATCCTTGTCTGTAAATCCGTATAGTTTTTTAGTTTCTTCAAGCCCATGATCTTTAGAAAATTGGCATCCTGCACACATCAAGCCGTGCTCCATTAAGACAAGAATTGCA
>JAPLXX010000057.1 GCA_026395855.1 Candidatus Pacearchaeota archaeon
ATGATATAGATAATTAACTCTCTTTAATTGAAATATGACCCTACTTAACCTGTTTCATTTCTTTCCAAGCAAGCTCAAACAACTGCTCTAGAGCCATTGCAAAGAATTCTGTATTTATCCAGACACCAACATCATAGTTGGGGTGGAATTTTTCATCATCAAGAAGCATGAACATAATCTGGTTTGAGTCAATAATCATAAATCTTGCTTTGAACTTTTCAAGATTTCTGACTTCTGCAACTTTCTTCAAATCTTTTGCGACTTTTATGTTATTCTTTGTTATTGGTGCAGCGATTCTTACTTTTACTCCTCTTTTCTTGCATTTTTCAAAGCTTGGCAGCAAAACTTCTATTTTTCTGTTTAATCCTTCTTCTGTTGTGATTATAGTAACTGTTTTTTCAGCATCTCTTATCATCATATCCATATGATTGTAAAGATTTTGTCGTCCTTTAATGCTTCCCGATAAATCAGAAGGCTCAACAAATTTAATTCCTTTAGTGAAAAGGGAATCTAATTCATCAAGAACCTCGTCTCCTCTTAAAGTCTCTAATCTCTTGGACCTTTCTTTTGCGTCAACCATAAGATTTTTCTTAACTCTTTCAACAACCTCCGCAGGCTTCAAAGCCACGAATTTAATAGGCTTTCCAAGCTTCATTATTATAAATCCCTTTTTCTCAAGGCTTTCAAGAATATCATATGTCCTTGATCTTGGAACATCAGAGATGCTGCTTAACTCGCCTGCTGTTGAAGTGCCTCTTGAAAGAAGCGCTGTCCAGACCTTTACTTCGTATAGATTTAGGTCAAAAATCTTCCTTAGTCTGCCCAAAAATTCTTCTTTTACTATCATTTTCTTATTTTAAATGACTATCTTCACTTTTAAATATTGTTATGATAAAAGAGTAACCCAGATGGTCTTACCGATTAGTAACGATTATCGCAATCTCTCCCCTTTTATCTTTAACTGAAAAGCTGGTTTGATTTTTAAATGTTTGGTCGGCTTTTATAAGGATTTCAACTTTTTTTGAATTTGTCCTGTCTTTTATGAAGTTTTTCTGGCTTTCCAGAATTTTTTTGAAATTCTCGTCGGTGATTATATAAAGTCCTATCTTATCCTTTTTCTGCAAGCCAAGCTTTTTCCTGAAATCCTGAACCTGCCTGGCTGTTTCTCTCGCATAGCCCTCTGCTTCAAGTTCAGGTGTTTGGGTGGTGTCGAGCTTAATATATTCTTCATAGCTTTCATCTTTCTTTAATTTAGGGGATTTAAACTCCACTTCTTTGACATTTAATTGTGTTTTAATAATGTTCTTCAATTCTCTATATGGCTCTTTTGCTCTGACAAATATCTCTGCCTTTGCTAATGGCCACCTTAATCCTATCTGTAACTTATCCCTTTCCGCAAGCCCTTTTTCAATCACAATCAATACATTTCCAAATTCTTTTTCTAGGGTCTTATCAATTTTTTTCCTATCTGCTTTTGGCCAGGCGCTCAGATGCACGCTTTCTTCTTTCACAATTCCTTTTTTTCTTAATTCCTGCCAGATTTTTTCTGTTATAAAAGGAATTATAGGGGCGCAAAGTTTCAATAATGTCACATAAATTTCTTTTATCGCTGCCTTTGCTTTTTTGTCCTCATTAGAAATTCTTTCGCGGACAATTTGTATATACCCTCTGCTGAAATCGTTCAGCCAGAAATTCTGCAAAGCCCTTGTTGCATTATGCGGATGCAGATTTTCAAGTTCTTCTGTAACATAGCTTATCAAAGCATTTAATTTTGAGATTATCCATTTATCCTCTGGAGCACTGGGTTTTTCTGCATTTGATTTTTCAATTAATCTTCCAAGATTATAAAAAATATTTATGTTATTTTTTGGCTCTTTTGCAACATGAAATCCGAATTTTAGCTCCTGGCTCGGGTCCTGAAGGCAGTAAAGAAGCCTCATTGTGTCTGCACCGATTTTTTCAACAGCTTCGTCAAACCAGATGGCATTTCCTTTTGATTTATGCATTTCCTCGCCTTTTTCATCTTTCAGGCTTTCATATCCAAAAAGAGATTTGAAAGGCGCCTTTCCCGTTATTGTAACAGATGCCCAGAACAATGCGTTAAACCATCCTCTGAACTGTCCTGGCATATTTTCTGAAATTAAATCAGCTGGCCACCATTTTTTCCAGTAATTATTATCATTAAGATAATTAAGAGTTGAAAAAGGAACAATTCCTGCATCAAGCCAGGCATCTCCGACGTCCGGAATTCTTGAAACTTCTTTTCCGCATTTTGAGCACCTTATTTTTATCTCGTCAATCCAGGGTCTGTGAATTTCCGGCAGAGAATCAACTTTCTTTTTATCAACAGCTTTTTCTTTCAGTTCCTTTAAGCTTCCAATTACATTTACATTTCCGCATGAACATTCCCATATTGGCAGAGGAAGACCCCAGTATCTTTTTCTTGAGATAAGCCAGTCGCTCATATTTTCAAACCAGTCTTCCTGTCTTATTTTTCCATATTCAGGCCACCATTTTATTTTTTTATTTTCATCAATAAGTTTCTTTCTTATTTTATCGCATTTAATATACCATTCATCAACCAGTCTGAATACCAGCTCTTGTCCGCATCTCCAGCAATGAGGATATCTGTGCTTGTATAGCTCAATTTTGTAAACAAAACCTCTTTCTTCCAAATCTTTCAAAACCAGAATATTTACTTCATCGTATTTTTTGCCTGAAAAATTGCCGAAATTTTTGTCATAGATTCCTGCATCATTAAGAGGAGATATAGAAGGCAATCCTGTCTTTTTTCCCAAATCATGATCTTCTGCTCCGCAGCCAGGAGCAACATGAACAATTCCTGTTCCTTCTTCTTCAGAAGCCAACTCCCACAAAACAATTTTATGCGGGGATTTTTTCTGCTGTTCAAAATCAGAATAAGGCATATCATACTTTATTCCTTCAAGCTGTTTGCCTTTCTTTTTTTCAATTATTTTATATTTACCTTTTAATTCCTGAACTCTTTTTTCAGCTATCCAGTAATATTTTCCTTCATTTTCTATTTTAGCATAATTAACTTTTTCATTTACAGCAATAACAACATTTGCAGGAACTGTCCAGGGAGTTGTTGTAAAAATCAAAAAATATTCATTTTTCTTTCCAGATAAAGGAAATCTCATGAATAATGCTTTGTGCGTAACTTCTTTGTAGCCTTCTGTGACAATATCATGCTTGGAGCTCGCTGTACCGCATCTCCAGCACCAGGGAACACAATCATTTCCCTTGTAAAGCCATTTATTTTCATAATACTTTTTTATTAAAAACCAATTATGAAGCTGATTGCTGTCAGACATGGTGTAATAGCTGTTATCCCAGTCCATCCACTGCCCAAGCTTTATTGACTGCTCTTCCTGTATTTTGGAAAACCTTTCAACCCTTTTTCTGCAGGATTTGACGAAATTTAATACCCCAAAATTTTCAATATCTTTTTTGTCTTTCAGGCCAAGATCTTTTTCCTCTTCTCTTTCAACCCAAAGCCCCTGAGAATCAAACCCGTTTTGATATCTTAGTTCATGGCCCTGCATTGCTTTGAATCTTTGGAAAACATCTTTGTAAGTTCTGCCCCATGCATGATGAACCCCCATTGGATTATTTGCAGTTATAGGACCATCAATAAAGCTCCATCTTTTTTTGCCCTTGTTTTTCTTTCTTAGCTTTTCAAATATCTTTTTTTCTTTCCAGAATTTAAGGATTTCTTTCTCGGTATTTATAAAATCATACATGATAATCTCCTATAGAATTTAATATTTTTAAACTAATTCATTTTTTCTTAGGTTTAAACTCTGTCAGCTTCCCAGCTTCTATTTCAATATTATCAGCTTTTCTCAATCCTGCAATCTGGCTTTTGTTAAGTATATTAAAATGTTTTGCATTAGCCAGATACTCGGGAATTTCCCACAGCTCATCTTCGGAGTTAATCCAGTTTAGATAATCAAACATTGACAAATCCACAGGAAGAGAATATCCCCGCAGATTCTTCTTTCCATAGTCATCTAAATATTCATGGAAAAAGCTCATAACAAGCTCTCTTATGTCTTTGTATATAGGCTCCCTGTACCTGAGAACAGCATGATTTGTTTTTCCTATAGCTCCCCATTTTCCTTTTCTTTTGAAAACGCAGATAACATGGTCGAAATCTTTTGCATTAGCTGTTAAATCAACCACAAGGGGTTTTTCTCTATTTATTCTCAAGCAAGCTGCAGCAAGCATTGCGCCTTCCATACATTGCGCCTTATTTTTCTTCAAAACCATATGCGGAGACATGCATGTATCTCCTTTTTCTTCAAAGTTTATAGGAATCTTGTTTAGAAAATCCTGAATTTTTCGCGGAGTGTTCAGGCTTTTGAGAATTTTCAGTTCTTTTTTGTTTAAGCCAAACATGAATTAGTCAAGAATTTTGATTATTAAAATATTTGTTAATTGATATGAAAAATAAACAGCTTATTAGATAAAATGTTAATGTAAAACCATCTTAGTTTATGAATAGGATTCCTATATAACAATTGTATTCTATCTTAATATTATATTTTAAAATTATCCAAAAATTCCTTTTCCATGAAATGCATTTTTGATGGAATTATAAAGCAAAATGGAGCAACTATCCATCTTATTTCTCTTAAATGTTCAATATCTGAATAAATTATTCTCTGCCGTTTTGTTCCCAAAGCTTGACAGACAACAAGCTCTTTGATGCTCAGATTGTTTTTTTCAGAAGCTTCTTCAAGCTGCTTTAATGCATCTTTAAACTTAAGCCCTATGTCAATAAGGATGAGACTGTGCGCCCTCATGGAAAAGTTGTGTTGAATTGTTTCAATAAAGCTGTCTGGAGTAAAATTTTTTGCCCATTTAGGCATGCTTGCTGTTTTTCCAAATTTGTAAAGCTGAAGTCCTGTTCCTGCAACAGCATCTAATACAGAAGCATTGTGAATAACAGCTGTTTTAACTTTTGATTTCTTTGCTTCTGCCAAAAGAGCAATATGGGTTGTTGCTGTTAAAGGGCTTCCGTAAACCAGCAAAACAACATCCATTCTTGTTGCTTCATCAATAAGTTCCATGCTTTCGACGAATTTCCTGTCAGCTATTTTAATCTTTTTTCCAATCATTTGTTCAAGCACGCTTAAGGCATATGGAAAATCAACAGTGTAGTTTTCAACATAAATCCTTTTGCACCTTTTTGCTATTTCCAGGCCTCGCTTTGAGATGCTGTCATGGTCAAGCCCAAGTCCTATTAGGTATAACATTATTTCTTTAAACTCCTGCTTGTTACTATAGCTATGAAAGCAAATGTAAACATTAAAGTGTCATTTCCAAAGATCAGGCTGATTATTACTCCAATAAGACTTAAAATAACAATGCGCCTGAACCATTTTTTCCCTGATTTTAGCTCTTCTTTAGTAAGCATTGCAAGGTAATTCCCTATAGGAATTCCTATTAAGAGAATCAGAATTCCTATAAATAGTTTTATTGATTCTTGCATGATATATTCAGAAAAAATGTGTTAATAAATCATTTGGGGGCTTAATAGAGATTAAAATAATGGTCCTTGGCTCTTTGGGTGTTTTCAAATAGCGATTGTTAACATAAACAAGCAGAATCCAAAATTAATTCTAAGTCTCCTTGAACTCTTAAAAAGGGATATTCTGCCGGTGATTTAGAAATTTTTTCTTTCAAACTATTATATTGTTCTTCTGTAATAGGAACCTCGACTGTTACTTTTGGGGGGACATATTTACTTGCATCTTGAGATTCAACAGTCGCAAATAAAACAAGATAATATGCTTTATGTTTTTCATTTGTATAGTTTTCTCTTAAGCTAGCTGTTGCTGTTACCCTTACTCCCGGCTCCATAAATTTTATAGATTAAATTTGCTTTAAATAAATTATTATCATAGAATATAGTCATCTATAACTATTTACTTTGGTTTGGGGCATGCTGCAAAGTTTAAATAGCAACTCAATATCAATAAACTTTAAAACTTCTGAGTTTTTTCACTAATCATGCCCTACGAGAAATTCCTCATTGTTGCAAGCAAATTAGACAAAGCAGGCATAAACATAACAACACAGCTCAGCCAGTTTGGACAGTTCAAATTTTATCTTGTTGATAAAGAGGTTATTTACACAGAAAATCTGAATTTGGAGAAAATTAACCAGTATGATTTTATTATTTTTGCTTCAAGGCACCAATCCCAGAAAAAAGAAAAAACTCTTTCTATTCATGCACCAGGAAACTGGCGCTTAGCAGAGTTTGGAGGAGAAAAAAACAAGGTCTGCAAAACTTCTGCGCTTTTTATGAAGCAGATGTTTGAAAAATTGAATCAAAATGCAGAACAATTTAGGCTAACTGATTATAAAATAACACTGGAAGCAACACATCACGGTCCATTAATAGACAAACCATGTGTCTTTATTGAAATTGGTTCTACAGAAACAGAATGGATAGATAAGCTTGCAGGATTTGTTGTTGCCCGTACAATCTCTGAAACAATTGAAAGTTTTAAGGAAAATCCTTATCATGAAGTTGCTATTGGAATAGGTGGAATGCATTATTGCCCAGGATTTAACAAAATTCAGCTGAAATCCAATGTAGCTATTTCGCACGTAATTTCCCAGTATGCTTTTCCGGTAACAGAGGAAATGATTGCAGAAGCTATTGCAAAAACAGAGGAAGAAATTGATTTTGTGCTTCTTGACTGGAAAGGAATGGGAAATGCAGAGCAAAGGGATAAGATTATTGAAATTCTGAAAAAGCTTTATCTAGATTACAAGAGAACAAGCGATATAATCAAGGAATAAATCTATTTTTAATAAAAATGAAGAATATACTTGAAATAAAAAAATCAAAAGTCTCTGGAAAAGGTGTTTTTGCAGATAATAACATCAACAAATTTCAAACTATTTGCTTTCTTGAAGGAGAGGTAATGAATATTAAAGAAATGATAAAAAGAGTTGATGATGAAAAAGAGAGGGGGTCAGATTCTTTAGGAATAGATGATGAAGTATACTTAGATTTAGACGAATTATCACGAACATTTAACCATTCTTGCAATCCAAATGCATTTATCATGGGAAAAAATGAATTAGTCGCATTAAAAAACATAAAAAAAGGAGAAGAAATAACATATGATTATTCAACAACAATGAATGATAATGAAGAAAAAATAAAAAATGAAGGCGACGGGGGGGAA
Organism: Candidatus Pacearchaeota archaeon; assembly: GCA_026395855.1. Lineage (GTDB taxonomy): Archaea > Nanobdellota > Nanobdellia > Pacearchaeales > GW2011-AR1 > ASMP01. Next base: position 7,230 of record JAPLXX010000057.1, read on the forward strand.
TTATGGACCTGCAAGTGCAGATGCGGTTCTGATAATTGCAGAAATGTTATAGACCAATTTAAAACACTGCCCAAAGAAACTAGGGCTTTTTACATTAGAAATAAATTTATGCCAGATTTTATGTTAAAAAAGTTTAAGTTATAACTAACTTATTTTAGAAAGTTCCCATAAACTTAATTCTTCAAAAAATAAGTTTTTCTTCGCAACTTCCTTAGATTTATAACTCAATTTATAAAAATTCACAGCAGACGAAAGCGAGCTTGTTATAATAAAGACTTTCCCGTCGCTGTTCAAATATTTTTTAGCTTGTTTCAGAAATTTGATAATTAATTCATTTCCTCTTTTCCCGCCCGTTGTTGCAACACGCGAGGTTTTTGGCTCTTTTTTATCAAGTGGTAAGTAAGGAGGATTAAAAATGATAATATCAAATTTTCCTTTAATTTTATTAAATAAATCGCTCGTTATACAATTAAACCCCAAATTTAAACAATGCTTAACAGCTTCTTTGTTAACATCTGTTCCTAAAATATTTTTCTTTTTAACACCCACTGATTTGACGGTTAATAAATTAATTCCAGAACCAACCCCAACCTCTAATAACTTTAATTCAGGATTAATCTTTAACAATTTTGGAATTTCTTTTTTAAGAAAATCAGACATTAGGTAAGAATCTTCCTGCGGCTCATAAATTTCAGGCATTTTACATCACAGAAGCTTTTTCTATAACCACCTTATCAAGTGGCTTATCTGCTGAATTTGTTTCAACTTTCGCGATTTCATCAACAACATCCATTCCCTTAACAACTTTCCCAAAAACAGGATGTTTTCCGTCAAGAAAATTATTATTAACAAGATTTATGAAAAACTGGCTTCCGCCTGTATTCGGTCCTGCATTTGCCATTGCAATTGTTCCTCTATTGTTCTTTTGCTCACCTTTAAATTCATCTTTTATTTCATAGCCAGGTCCACCACTTCCTGTTCCTGTTGGGTCTCCACCCTGAATCATAAAGCCGTCAATAACTCTATGAAAAATAACGCCGTCATAAAAACCCTGCGAAACAAGTTTCTTGAAATTGCCGGCTGTAACAGGCATTTTGTCATAAAGTTCTATGACTATTTCTCCGTGATTTGTTTCAAGTTTTACTTTTGTGGGACTGCCAGATGCCATTTTGATTATTCCTATTAGCACAATTAAAAAAATTATGGCTATTATAAAGATTGTCTTTTTCTTAATTAGCATTTTAATAATAAATAAACGCCTCAGCCAGGAATCGGACCTGGAAGCCCCGAAGGGCCGAGATCTTTACCTTTTTGCGAAGCCATCTTTAGGAGATGTCATCGTAGAAGAACCTAGGTTCTTCCCGTTAGCAATCTCGTGCTCTACCATTGAGCGACTGAGGCTCACTTTGTTCACCCTGTTTCGTTTAAAAAAACAAACCAAGGCACTTTTTTATAGATAATCTATTACTTATAAGGTTTTTTATGAGTTTTTTAGAAACCTTTAAAAGTAAAAACATTTATCCTTTTATATAGCGGGATAGAGGAGCCTGGAGTCCTCGCAGGGCCCATAACCCTGAGATCGTGCGGTTCAAATCCCACTCCCGCTATTCTTTTTTATTACCTCTTTAATAAAATCTAACCATCGCCTAGAAGTTAGAAATGCTTAAAAACAAAATAACTTTTTCTTGAACATGTCTGAGCTTATTTTAGGCATAGATGATGCAGGACGCGGTCCTGTAATAGGTCCAATGGTTCTTGCAGGCTGCTTGATTACAGAAGAGACAGAAAAAGAATTTAGAAGACTTGGGGTAAAAGATAGCAAACAGCTCACTAGAACAAGAAGGGCTTTTCTTGAGGGAATAATTAAAGAAAAATCAGAAGCTTTTGCAATTCAGGTAATGCCTGCGCCAGAAATTGACGGGAAAAATGATTCAGGGATAAATCTAAATGATGTAGAAGCACAGATGGCTTCAAAAATAATCAATGAAATAAACAAGGGCTTTGCAAAAATAAAAGTTGTCATAGATTGTCCTTCCACAAACAGAACTAACTGGCGGGAAGCTGTAAGAATGCATATAGAGAATCTTTCTAATCTTGAAATAGCCTGTGAGCACAAGGCAGATGTGAATCATATAGCTGTTTCAGCAGCGTCAATACTTGCAAAAGAAGAGCGGGAAAGAGAAATGGATGTTTTAAGAAAAAAATACGGAGACAGCATTGGTTCTGGCTATTCTTCTGACCCAAAAACAACAAAATTCCTGGAGACAAATATAAAAAAATTAGAGCATCATGGAATATTCAGAAAAAGCTGGAAAACCTGGAAAAAAGCAAATCATGATTCAGACCAGAAAAAGCTTTGCTAAAAATTATTTTTAAAGCCCCTGCAAGCGACTTCTTTTTGAAATTTTCTTCATTAAAAAATCCCTGATTTTTTCAGCTTCTTTAACATCAACAGCTGGAATATAGCCCTCAGCAGCAAATCCCTTGCCCCCTGCTGAATATCCTGCTGTCTGTATATTTACTGCAGAGAATCCAAGCATTCTTGCAATTATTCCTCTTCTTATGTCAACATTCTGGACCCTTTGATAAGGAACATTGCTGTATCTTTTGAAAATAACTCCGCTTTCTATTTTTAAATTATCAGGAGTGAATTCATAAAACCATCTGTCATAAGAAAGTTGAATCCATACTTCTATAAATATAATCCAGAGGATTAAAAGAACAATAAAGGTTATTAATATTTTATAAAAACCAAAGCCGATAGCCAGAAGCACGGCAAAAATCGAAACAACAAGAAAGAATGCAAAAATGATAAATCCAATATAGGCAGAAATCCTCCATGAAACCTTTACTCCAGGATGCAGCTTTTTCATCATTGTATTTAGCTTAGATTATTTAAAAAGCCTTCGGGCGAGCTTAATCTTTAAAAACTTGTTAAACTATTTTTTATAATGAAACTGTATGTTATTCGACATTGTGTAGCTAAATCTAATGAAAATGGTATTGCTGCTTCAATATCAGAAAAATATTGTGGGGGCTTATCTAAAGCAGGACTAAAACAAGCAAAAGAATTAGTATCAAAATTAAAAAAATACAAATTTGATGTGATTATTGTAAGCAGTTTAAAAAGAACAATCCAGACTGTTCAGCCTTACATAAACTCCCTTAATAATCCCCCAAAAGTTATAATTTCAAAATTAGTATCAGAGAGGGATTTGGGTAAATTAAAAGGGAAAACTATTGAAGAAGTGGATAATTACAGAAAGAAAGACAGTACCTATCCTGTTTCATGGAAACCCCCAAGAGGGGAGTCTGTTTTGGATGTCTATAAGAGAGCTAAAGAATTTGTAGTATATTTAAAGAAAAATTTTAATAAGAGCTCAAACATTTTGTTGGTAAGCCATAGTAATTTTATAAGGTGTTTAGACGCATTTTTGGCAAATAAAAATATAATGAAAATTTATTCTTACAAGGGCCCAAAACACGGAGATATTAAAAAATATTTAATAAAATAAAATGAGTTATATAAAAAAACTGGTGATGCACGGGTTCAAAAGTTTTCCCAGAAAAACAGAGGTTCCTTTTACTCCTGGAATAAATGTTATTCTCGGCCCAAACGGCAGCGGAAAAAGCAATATTTCAGATGCAATATGCTTTGTTCTTGGAAGAATGAGCATGAAATCCATGAGAGCTGCAAAAGCAAGCAATCTTATTTTTTCCGGAAGCAAAACAGTTGCTCCTGCAAAAGAAGCTTCTGTTGAAATCGTATTTGATAATTCCCAGAAAACTTTTTCTCTGGAAACCTCTGAAATAACAATAAAAAGAATTCTCAGAAAAAATGGGCAGAGTATATACAAAATAAACAACGAGACAAAAACAAGGCAGGAAATTTTAAGCCTTCTTGCGCAGGCAGGAATAGATCCGCAGGGATTTAATATAATTCTCCAGGGAGAAATCCAGAATTTTGTCAGAATGCAGGCAGAAGACAGGCGGGAAGTTATTGAAGAAGTATCCGGCATAGCTGTTTATGAAACAAGAAAGGAAAAATCTCTTCACGAGCTTGAAAAAACAGATGAAAGGCTAAAAGAAATAACATCTATTTTAAGGGAAAGAACAGCTTATCTTAATAATCTGGAAAAAGAAAGACAGCAGGCGCTGAAATACAAAAAGCTTGAGGCAGATATAAAAAAATTAAAGGCAAGCATAATAAATTTTGATTTAGTCAAAAAGAAAAAAGAAACAGAAGTCATAGTTCTGGAAATAGAAGGAAAAAACAAAGAGCTTGAAAAAGCAAGAAAAAATATTGTCAGCTTTGAGACAGAAATAAAAAACACAGAATTAAGAATTTCATCTATAACCAAGCAGATTTCAGAGTCAACAGGATTAGAGCAGGAAAAGCTTAATTCAGAGATAGCAAACCTGAGGGCAGAGCTTGCAGGACTGCATGTAAGAAAAGAAAACTATACAGCTAAGCTTGCAGAACTTGCACGCCAGAAAAAAGATTCGCAGGAAGCGCTGAAAGAGCTTGAGGAAACAATAAAACAGCTGAAAAAGCAGACACCTACATCTGAGAACAAGGCAAAAGATGTAGAAAAAAAGAAGCTTGAGCTTGAAAAGCTTGAATCTATGAAGAAAAGATTTTACATGTCAAAGTCAGAGCTGAAAAGCGTGAAAGAAAGGCTCGAGGACAAAAATGCTCTTTTCCAGACATATGCAAATGAATCTGATTTTCTTTTAAAGCAGATAGAAACAATTTCTATTGCATTATTTGACAAAAGGTCTTCTTCTGAAAAATTGGATGCTCTTAGGCATTCACTTGCAGAAAAAAGAGATTCTGTGACAAATCTTTTAAGAAAAGAAGTAGAGCTTGAAAAAAAGAATTATGGAAATGAATCAGAAATAGAAAACCACAACAGGATTCTTGAGAAAATTTCAAAGATGGATGTCTGCCCTGTCTGCAAAAGCAAAATAACTCCTGAGCATATGGAAGTAATAAAAAAGGAAATTCATCCAAAAATAGAATCCCTAAAAAAAGAAATTTCCAATGCAGACAAAGAGCTTAAGGAGATTTATGAGAAAAAAGAGCTTTTAGGCTCAGATATAGAGCAGATTTCTCAGGAAATTTCCAAGACAGATTCTGATTTAAGCAAGCTTTCTTCTGTAGAAGAAAAGAAAGAGCAGATAAAAGCTCTCCAGAAAAAATCAGATGAAATAAAAGCAGAGATTTCAGAGCTTGTGAAAAAAGGAAAAAAGCTTGAGGAAGAAATAGAGAACAATTCAGGCATAGAAGAAAAATATGAAACAACAAGGGTTGAGATTCAGGATATTTCTATAAGGACAAAAGAAACCATGAGTTCAGAGGTGGCTTTCAAGGAAAGGGAAACAGAAAGGCTGAAAATATTTCTCAAGCAGATTTCAGGAAATGAAGAAGAGCTTGCAGAGGAAGATTCTTCTCTGGAAGAAACTATTGAAGAAAAAGAGGAAACACTTGAAAAAAAGAAAATTCAGGAAGAGCAATTAAGCCAGAAATTCCAAAGGCTTATTTCTGAAAGAGAAAACTTCCAGAAAAAAATAAGGGACATTGAGCTTGAGATATCAAAAAAGCAGAATGATATTCACAATATAGAATCTACAGTCAATGAATTAAAAATAGACAAGGCAAGGACAGATGCAGAAGCAGAGAATCTTCAGACAGAGCTTGCCGGATTTGGCGAAATAGAAATAATAAAAGCAGGCAAAGAAATTCTTTCTGAAAGGCTTGTTAAATCCCAGGAAATATTCTCAAGCCTCGGCTCTGTAAATCTTCGTTCCCTAGAAGTTTATGATTCTATTAAAAAAGAATACGATTTGATAAAGGAAAAAGCAGAGATAATAAACAAGGAAAAAGAGGGAATTATGAAAATAATCCATGAAATAGACATTAAAAAGAAAAAAGTATTTATGCAGACTCTGAAAACTCTGAACGAGCTTTTTTCAAGAAACTTTTCTCAGCTCAGTGTCAAAGGCCAGGTTTATCTTGAGCTTGAAAATCCGCAGGAGCCGTTTGAGCCAGGAGCAGGCGTTCAGATAACTGTAAAAACAGGGCATGGAAGATATTTTGATGTTAAGTCGCTTTCAGGAGGAGAACAGACACTTGTCGCGCTTTCCCTTATATTTGCGATTCAGGAATATCGTCCGTATTATTTCTATCTGGTTGACGAAATAGATGCAGCTCTTGACAAAAGGAATTCAGAGCGCCTGGCAGGCTTGCTGAACAAGTATATGCAGAGAGGCCAGTATATTGTCATAAGCCATAATGATGAAGTCATCTCGCGTGCGACAAACCTTTATGGCGTTAGTATGCATGAGGGAATCAGTAAGATAATTAGTTTAAAAGTTTAATTTTCATGTAGCAACCAAGATATATAAATTCAAGATTTTTATTATAAGAATAGTCGCTTATATACACTTAATTTTTTGGTTATATTAAACTATTAAAAGGAAATTGGGTGTCAAGAAACCATGGATGTCTTACAAAATGGACAAAGAAGATTTAATAAAAAGCCTTGAAGAAAAGAAATTTTCAAAAGAAATAGTTGATGCTTTTTCAAAAGTTAATAGAGAGGATTTCTTGCCTTATTCACTGAAAAAAAAAGCATACGATGACACAGCCCTTCCTATTGGAAATGGACAGACAATTTCTCAACCATACACAATTGCCTTAATGCTATCTGAGCTTGACCTGAAAAAAGGCCAGAAAATTCTTGAAATCGGCTCTGGCTCTGGCTATGTTTTAGCACTTATCGCAGAGATAATCGGTGAAACAGGAAAAATATTTGGATTAGAAGTTATACCTGCGCTTGTTAAAAAATCAAAGGAAAATTTAGAGAATTACAGAAACGTAAAGATATACAAGAAAAACGGCTCAAATGGTTTTCCAGATGAGGCAAGATTTGACAGAATTCTTGTCAGTGCAGCCTTAAGAGAAGTTCCTGAAAGATTAATGGAGCAGTTGAAGCATAAGGGAATTCTCGTTGCTCCGCAAGGCTCGCGATTTGAGCAGGAAATTATAGTTATTCAAAGAAAAACAGAAGCAGAGTTTGATATGAAGAAACGACTTCCTGGTTTTGTCTTTGTGCCGTTTGTTGAGGAGAATTAAATCCTCCGGCAGGTCATTAAATAAAAAATAAAAAAAGAAAAATAAGAAAGTTAAATAAAAAATTTAGTAATAACTTTCTCCGAATTCTTCTGACTTCTCAGGTTTCTTTCCAATCAATACTATTAGTACAACAAGCAATACAATAAAGATTATTGCAAGTATAACTGTTAATACAACGATTGGGCTTGCTGCTCCATCATTATCTGAAGTTGCAGTGAAGCTTACCCTATCCAAAAGAGAGCCGTCTGCTGAAAAAATATTCACAGCATACATTTGTGTGCCTGCAACATTTGCTATTGCGTCAACAGTGACTGTCTTGCTCGATCCAGCTGGAACAGCAACAAGACTATCGCTTACTCTGACACTAACAGCTCCTGTAGATTCAGGAACAACTCTGTAGACAACTACTTCATTTGTAGGATTAACAATAAGCAACTGATTTCCGGAAACAATAAAGTTTCCTGAAGAGAAGGCATTTTCTACAGCAACCTGGACAGTTTCGCTAGAAGTTGTGTCTTCATTTTCGACAGTAACTTCAAGTGCATAAATTCCAGCTTTTGTATCCCATGGCAACTGAAGGAAAACTTTTCCGCTTATTGTAGCTTCGTCATCTTCATTGCATTTTCTTACAACGTCAACGCCGTAGTTTTCAACAGCAGTGTCATCTTTGTTGCATTCAAGTGCAACCAAGTCTCCAAGGAAAGCTGTTTTTTCTATACCTAATGCAGGTATGCTTGCAGTTACATAAAGGTCTTCAAGGTCGTTATAACCAAGGTTCTTCAAAACAATTTCAACAGGGAAAAGATCCCCTGCATTTGTTTTCTGAGGAACACTTACAGACTTTATGCTTGCATCGAAAGAACTTCTCTGAACATCTAAAGTGTAACTGTTTTCTGTCTCATAGCCATTTCCGCTTATTCTGACATTAAGAGTTACTTCTCCGCTCAAAGCATCTTTCAAATCAAAAGGAACATCAAGCTTAAGAGATTTTGAATATTCAGAACCTGTCTCAACATCAAAAGCTCTTGTTTCAACCTGTACGTCCTTTTTATCGCCTTCTATTTCTACTTCTACTGTGATGTCAGAGGCATTAACCAAAGAATTGAAATCAACTCTTACAGTTAAAGTATCTCCAGCAACAACTGCAGGATGTGAATTAACACTAACACCATCAACTTCAACCTTTGTGATTGTTGCCAATGGACCAGCAGCGCTTACAGTAGCAATAAGGAATAAAACGCTTATCGCTAATAGGAAAGAAACCAAAAATTTCTTTTCCATTTTGTATCTCATTTTATTTATTTTTGTCTTAGGAACTAGGTTCCCAATAAAATAGGGGACTTGGATTTCATTTATAAAGTTTATGGTGTTGTCGTAATTGCTGAGTTACAATAGTACTGGGTGTTAGTTACAGGGAGTGAAGGCTGTAACCAGATTGTTTAGATGATAAGTTATTAATTAAAAACTCATCAATTCAATATTAGTATCTGTCGTCGTAAAATTCTTTGCAGCAATAACCTTGACGCCGGCGTCTTCTGCGTCTATAATAAGATTATTTGTTGCAATACCATCAATTATGATTATGGCAGGTGCATGTTTTGTTCTTCTTAAGGTCATGCTAACTTCTTTTACCGAAATTTTCTTGATTTCTTCTAGTGAATCATTCAGAAATATTGCTTTTCCTGTTCCATTATTTTCATTTGCCAGTTCTTTTATTCTTTTTTTGCTTTTTTCGTCTAAAAAAGAAGAGGTAGAACTTCTTTTTTCAGAAGTCCTACTTGAATTTCTGCCGGAGAAAAATTCCTCTGCAGGAATTTTCTTTCTTAAGCACATAAGAATTTCCTTTCCAGGAAGTTCTTCAACTTCTTTTCCGTCAGGAGCAACAGCGATGTACTTGATTCTCGCGTTTTCCATAACATTCTGCGCTATGAGTTTTCCGCCTCTGTCTCCGTCAATGAATAAAGTTAGTTCTTTTTTGTGACTTAACTCTTTTACACTTTCAGGAAGCTTTGTCCCATTCATAGCAATAACATTGTTGACTCCTGCACGCATTAAATTCAAAACATCTGCTCTTCCTTCAACAACAACTATCTCTTCTCCAGAAAGATCTCCTGAAGAAAGTTTTTCATTGCCGTATTCCTGGACACCTGCTGTTCTCGCAGAGTCTTTGATTTCCTTGGAAATTTCCCGTGAATCAGTTGTTCCTTTCAGCTCGCCCATCAGCTTTTTCGCTCTTTCAATTATGTAATCTCTCTTGCTTCCGCGAACATCCTCTATTTTCTCAACTTCTATCTGAGAATCGCAAGGACCTATTTTTTCAATAGTTTCTATTGCAGCAGCAATAAGAGTTGTTTCAGACTGGTCAAGAGCTGTTGGCACCAGTATTCTGCCGGTTGTCAGCTTGTCTTTTCTTTCGAGTTCAACTTCAATTCTTCCTATTTTTCCTTCTTTCTGAAGCTCTCGCATTTCAAGATCAGCTCCCAAAAGACCCTCTGTCTGTCCGAATATAGCTCCGATTACATCAGGCTTTTCCAGCGCGCCTTCTACTCTAAAATTTGCATGTATCATATACTTGATTGATACAGGACTTATTTTTGCCATTGTGTTTTTGTTTACAAAAATACAAGCTAAAAGCTTGCTTTTTGCCTTTTGTTTGTTTTTTACCTCCGTAAATATTTAATTACATAGAAAAATACTTTTGCACCTTAATTTGTGCAATGCCTTCACCGCTAATACATTAAAATGTGAGTGTGAGTGTGATTATTAAAATTGAATAATCGCAATATTTTTCTACAAAATTTGATGTTTTGTGGGTTTAAAAGCCTTTGTGATTAA
>JAPLXX010000003.1 GCA_026395855.1 Candidatus Pacearchaeota archaeon
ACTTAATCTTACTAAGATAGTGTAACATTCATTATGGGCATATGCAAGCACTACACGAGTTTCTGTACTAGCCATACTTTTTCTAATCGAAATCTCTTTTTAAGAATTATTGTGTTCTGAAGAAGGTTTCTTTGGAAGGCAGAGGGGAAGGGGGTTAGGGAGATTTCTTCTCATTAACAGAAGTATTACTTTTTTTAGCCTCTTCTGAAATAGCGCTAAAGCTTTTTCCCAAGAGAATACGCGAATATAATTCTTGGCTTAATAAAATATGTCTATTATAAGTTAAGATAACATCTATAATCCATTTATGGATAGACATAAATTCACTAAGGGCAGCAAATACATTTTTCCATTTATGATTAAGATAAAAAAAGTGATAATAAGGGGGGTTATCATCAAACTCTAATTCACTAGAACGCCAGTTGATTGGAACATGAGCAAAAATATCTCTTATTGCCTCAAACTTCTTAAAAGCGTCTAAAAGATTTGATTTAGAAACTTCTTCTAATTCTGGAAATATTTTCTCAATTAGTTTTTTCATATCTCTCGATTTTGTCGTAAAACCAGGAAGATCTTTTTTGGTTCTTATTCCAGCAATCAAATAAAGCTCTTCTTTTTCATGATTGAAGACTAGCTCTTTTCCAGTTCTTGTTATAATTTCATTAAATGATTCTTCAATTATTATTGAAAATTCAATAACATTTCCCCTTATTTCAGTCATCCATTGATGTTTTTCTTTGAGATTTGGAATACTCTCTGCAAATTTTAAAGCCTCTTTTTTCATGTCTTCTATGGTAGGAATTTCCTTCTCTTTTTTATCCATGAATCCCCCAAGTTTCACGCAATTTTATAGTTTTCCGTTCCTTATTGATATAAAAGGAAATTACATAAAATACTTAAAAGATACAATAATTATAGGGGGATAATGAATCCCGTATATTTAAAAGATTGGATAAAAAAAATCCCAGTTGAAAAGAGAATTTTAGTATCAGATGTGATATTCGGTTTTTTAATTCTTTCTGTTTATCTGGGAATCTTCGGAATAATCTTTTCAGCTTTATTTAAATCTACTACCTTTTTTCCATTTTTATACATCTTGATTCCATTATTCCTTTTTTTATACATAATGTTTTCCCCCAATTTGTTTGAGAGAATAATTTACGACATTAAAGAATTAAGTAAAAATTTGAATAATGGGGAAGAAAAGAGAATTTTTTATCATCAATTAAGCAGAGACTTAAATAAAATCACAAGAAGAAAGGGGGAGGGATATAGCAAAAAATTTTATACAATATTTAAAGATTATTTTTCAAATGTGATGGTTTACTTAATTTTCTCGAAAAGGGAAAATTCTAGAAAAATTATTAAGGAATTTTTAGTGAAACTTTCTGTGTCAAAAGATATATATGACTTACATGATGGTTTTATGGAGATGAATCAAAAAGTAATTCAATTAAGAGAATTCAAAAATCTATTGATTGCTTTTCCCCCCTTAAATAAAAAAGAGTTACAGAATCCCTTTCTCTGGATTCCCAAAATATCTGGCTACCCTATCTGGTCTTATTTTAGATTACTTTGGTTTATTATCTTGGGCTAAGTCTTTAATAGAATTAATTCCCTAAGTCCTTAAACTAAAAAGAATTATTGTTCTCTAAAGCCTTCTTCTTCCTATATTCCTCAATCCTCTCGCGGTTTGTTTCACAATCTCTGTTAAAGCAAAAGAACCATGGCTTTTTGCCTTTTCTCAAAGACATTAACATTGGAAAACCGCACTTGTCGCAGACTTTATCTGTCTTTTTTATAAAAGAATTTGGAGGCAGGCTGTATGTGTTCCTGCATTCTGGATATTTATCACAACCTATGAAAGAACGTTTTGTTTTTGGAGAATAAGTTATTTTTAATGAGCCTTTTTGGCATAGAGGGCAGATATTAAGCTTGTTTTCTTCTTTTTGCTGCTCTCTTAGCCTGGTGTTTGCATCTGAAAGCTCTTCTCCTATTTGTTTTTCCTGAGCCTTAAACTGCTCTGATATTTTTGTTATAGTTTGCTTTGCTTCGTTGATGACTTTTTCTTCTTTTTCAAGCTGGCCTTTTTTTGCAGACTGGATTGAATCCATTTCTTTTTCAAAATTTCTTGTGAGAGCTTCGTCGATGATAATTGGTGAATGTTTTGCAAGAGTTTCTATAAGAGAGATTCCCAAAGGAGTTGCAGCAATGCTTTGGCCATGAATATAACCTCTGTCATATAATGTTTCAAGTATAGATGCACGAGTTGCTTTTGTTCCTAAGTTTCTTTTTTCAAGCTCTGAAACAAGAGAAGCTGGTGAAAATCTTTTTGGCGCCTGAGTTTCTTTTTCAACAATATTCAGCTCTGAGATTTTTATTTTTCCATTTACATCTGGAAGATGCTCATCTGGCATTTTTATAGGATATATTTTCATCCAGCCAGGG
>JAPLXX010000005.1 GCA_026395855.1 Candidatus Pacearchaeota archaeon
CCCTGGCTGGATGAAAATATATCCTATAAAAATGCCAGATGAGCATCTTCCAGATGTAAATGGAAAAATAAAAATCTCAGAGCTGAATATTGTTGAAAAAGAAACTCAGGCGCCAAAAAGATTTTCACCAGCTTCTCTTGTCTCAGAGCTTGAAAAAAGAAACCTGGGAACAAAAGCAACCCGTGCATCTATACTTGAAACATTATTTGACCGTGGTTATATTCATGGCCAAAGCATTGCTGCAACTCCTTTGGGAATCTCTCTTATAGAAACTCTTGCAAAACATTCACCAATTATCATCGACGAAGCTCTCACTAGAAATTTTGAAAAAGAAATGGATTCTATCCAGTCTGCAAAAAAAGGCCAGCTTGAAAAAGAGGAAAAAGTCATTGCAGAAGCAAAGCAAACTATAACAAAAATATCAGAGCAGTTCAAGGCTCAGGAAAAACAAATAGGAGAAGAGCTTTCAGATGCAACAGATAAATTTAGAGAACAGCAAAAAGAAGAAAACAAGCTTAATATCTGCCCTGTCTGCCAAAAAGGCTCATTAAAAATAACTTATTCTCCAAAAACAAAGCGCTCTTTTATTGCCTGCAACAAATATCCAGAATGCAGAAACACATACAGCCTTCCTCCAAATTCTTTTATAAAAAAGACAGATAAAGTCTGCGACAAATGTGGTTTTCCTATGTTAATGTCTTTGAGAAAAGGCAAAATGCCATGGTTCTTTTGCTTTAACCGCGATTGTGAAACAAATAAGGAAAGATTAGAAGAATATAGGAAGAAGAAGGAAGCGGAAGAGGGTAAGAATTAGTTTTTTATTATTAATAAGATTATCCAAAAAAATAACCACCTAAATATTTGTCATCTTCTATTTTACTAGTTTGAATTACAAATCTTTTGTTCTCTTTTATTAACTCATTTAAACATTCTGTTATTAGAATTTTTGTTTTATTAATTATCTCTTCTGGTTCAAGTTTATATCTAATTTTCAGAGATTTAATATCATTTAAAGTTAGGGGTTTATCATGTTCTGTTTTTTTCATCCAAATATCAATAAGTTTTTCTAAAAAAGTATATCTACTCTTGCTCTGTTGAGAAACGTCATCTTCAAATACATGTGGTTTATTTTTTAAAATCTCTTTTAAATTTTCGAGAGCTGGATTGTGAGCATCATGTGCTAATTTTTTTATTTCTTTGTTGGGGTCATTAAGATGTTCTATAGCTCTTAATTCTTTACCTTCATAATTAAATAAAGTATCTATTTGAGTAATAAGACTTTTCTCTCCCAAAAGAAGTTTATTAGATTTTAAAATGAAATAACATAACGAAGAACCGGCAACGGTAGGAACAAAACTATCATATCTTAATACAGAATCTCTTATAATCTGAGAACATGCAATAGCTGTTTTTGTATTTCCTCCAGGTCCATTTAGTATTAGAACACAATCAAGAAGTTTACTTCCGATTACATTTTCTCTAAACTGTCGGAAATAGAACTCATCACCAGACTCTATAAAACTTTTACCAGAGGTATCTAAATAGTTGTATACTAATAAAAATACGGGTTTTCCAAAATGTTCTTCTAATTCTAAAATTAATTTTGCCCTGTTAATTTCTGACATTTTCAATTTATAATAAATTGAGCATATATAAAAACTATCAATTCTTAGAATAAAAAGGATTATTAATTGAGTATAAAATGAGGTAAAAATCTGGTTATAGTAATCTTTAAATAGGTAAGTAAATACTCTATAACATGACTGAGAAAAAAAAGATTCAAGTTAATATTTCTCCAGAAGCAGTCAAAGAAATTGAAGATTTAAGAAGAAAATTAAATTTGGGATCTATATCAGATGTTATTAGAAGTAGCCTCAAATTGACTAGGTATTTAGAACTTGAAAAAGAAGCAGGTAATGAGGTAATAATAAGAGATAAAAATAATAAAGAAAAAGAAGTTGTTTTTGGATCAGCGTTGTTTGGTTAATCAAATAAGAGGTGAGGAAATGATTAAATTAGAATGGTACTTAAAGAGAACGTTGAAATTCTTGATTTGAAAAACAAGAACAATTGAGAATTACAATTTATCATTGGGTTGTTCATATTATAGCATTATTAATTTTGATACCTTATGTTACATTGATATTAATTAATTCTCCCGTACCCGACTCTTACTCTACAATTGTTTCAGTTGTTATTGGATTTTATTTTGCTAAATCTTTATTTAAAAATCCCTAAACCCCCTTCCCCTCTGCCTCCCAAAAAAACCTTCTTCAGAACACAATAATTCTTAAAAAGAGATTTCGATTAAAAAAAGAATGGTTAGTAAAGAAAATCTTGTAGTGCTTGCATATGCCCATAATGAATGTTACACTATCTTAGTAAGATTAAGTGAATTAGAAAAAGCAGTAAAGGAAATAAGTGGCGATGTTAATCCAAAAGATTTGAATGTTAATTTGGAAAAAAGAACATGGTCTTTTGGAGCATGGCGTGATATTCCTATAGGTCATGGGAGAACTGGACTGGGACCAAATAATCAGTATAGAGAAGGAATAATTGGCATATATCATTATACTAACTATGAACATGTTGTAAGATTGGTTTGTGATGCACAAAATGCTGTTGAACGTCCATTACCCGGACATGCATTATGTAAAGATTAAGTAGATTTTCTAAGATAATAATTCTTAAAAAGAAGTATCTAAACCAATAGTTATGACAAACCCTGTTGATAGCAAATTAGAAGTAAGCTGTTCAAATTGTATATGGATGCACTTAGACATAGCTAGTTTTGAAAATGCCTTTGAATATCTTGTAGCCAATGGTGGGAGAAATCCTATTCAAAGATGTGGGGGTATTGGTTCAGAACATTATAAGAGAGTAATAATTGTTGACGAACAAGCAAAAAAGTGTAGAAGTTATAAACCAAAAAACTAAACCTAATTTATTAATATTATAAAACGGGGGTGCCCACAAATCATTATTTCTTATTTTTTGTGGTCACATCTTTTAACGTCTTCTTATATTGCTTGATTAAAAATTTTAAGGTAAATTTTAAATTATCATTTCTAGAATACTCTTGCAAGGTTCTATAATACTCTACTCTATCTTCAAGCATAATATTTATTGGAGGATAATTATTTTTCAAAAGAATAAAGTTTAACAATAGCCGTCCAACCCTCCCATTTCCATCTTGAAATGGATGAATATGTTCAAACTGATTATGCAATATCGCGGCTAGAACTAATGGTTTAAACTTATTTTTATTTTCATTATGCCATTTAATAAAATCATCTAAGTAATCATCTAATTCTTCTCTTGGAACACCTGCATGAAGAATCTGACCAGCAGAGTTTTTTACAACTACATTAACATTTCTAAATTTTCCCGCAAAAGGCTTTGAGTCCTTAAAACAAAGCTCATGCAGTTTTAATAATAAACCCAATGATAAATCTTCCTTTGTTTTTCTAATATACTCTACTGCTTCTGCGACCCCTTTTGTCTCAATTTCTTCTGTGTTCTCAATCTTTTTCTTATTAAGGATATATGGAACCGCTTCTTCAGAAATAGTTGAACCTTCTATTGCATTAGTATTATAAACGAAATTTTCTGTAAAAGTCTTCCATTCTTTTTCACTTAAATGAATAATATCTATTTTGTTATTATATTTATTTAATATTTCTATCTGTTTTTTCGTTAATGCAAAAAAGAATACTTTTGTATTTATTTCTTCCAACAAGTCTGAAATTATTTTTTCAGCTCGTTCTTTCTTTAAACTCAATTCTTCTTTTGAAAGATTACTACCTAAATATCTTCTTATTTTTTCTACTTTATTTTTATCCCGATATGAATGGACTAAATAATACTTTATATTTTTACCTAACTTTCTTTTTTCAATATACATACTATATCTAAGGTGCCCACATTTATAAATATTTTCATTTTGTGGTCACCAGAAACTCTTAAAACCACTTCCCCAGCGTCATCTGCGTCTTCAAATTCTCAAGCACTATGCTTTTCTTGAAAAGCTTTAAAGGGTCATAGCCAAATTTAATCATGCTGACTTTTCTCACGCTTTCTATCATTTCTTTCATATCATTAAATGATAGTTTCTTGTTTTCCATTGTCTTTTTTGTAGCTTCTCTCACCACCCACACCCCCAAAGCAGCCCAGTAAGTCGGCATTTCAATTCTTATTACAAGAACGCTTGCCTGTTTTTGCTCTTTTTCCAGATATTCTAATATAGGAAGCCGTGCAGCATAATATCCTCCTGCAGTGTTAGATGCATAAGTTGTTCTTCCGTAAAAATCTTCCATATCTGTTGAAGCTTTTATTTCTTTTCCAGGATTCCAGGAGCTTCCAGGAAGATAAAGCTCAAACAGCTCATAGGAAAAAACATTTGGAAAAAGCATGACAAGATAGCAGTTTCCCATAAACTCTCCGAAAAAGAATTCATGATTTTCAATCCACTTGTAGTTTTTTATTTTTTCAAGAAGTTTTTTACCAATCATGTCATCTGTAGCTGTTATGCTCCAGCGAGTAGGCACAAGTTTTCTGTTTTTCTTTAGGCCAAGAACACCTACACTAAGAATTTTGCTTAATGTATATTCTGAAAAATTGTTCTTATAAAGAAATTCAACAGCTTCTGTTGCTTTTATGTCATCATTGATAACTTTGTCAAGCTTTGGCTCTATTTTTACATTGCTTGTTATTCTAACTTTCTTTAATGGTGCATTCATTCCTTGCGGTGCAACAACTCTGTCTCTCTGAAAACCAGGCCCGACTTTTGATTTTAATTCTATTTCCAAATCAACAGGTTTTGAAGCCATTGCCAATTCCTGCGCTAGTTCAACAAATTTTTTCGTACCAGAGCGTATATCTGTGACTTTTGACTGAAATCTGGAATTAAGAAGATTTTCCCTTAATGTTATGACATCTCGAATTCCAAAATTGTTCTTTGCCCAGAATTCTGCGTCATCATATATCCATGCATTCTCATCCCTTTCCAAAGGACTTAAAATTCCAACATTTACAAGTGGATATTTCAGTTTAGAGCCTATAAAAACGCTTGGAGGAGAGCTTGTTGCCAGCTCTGATATTTTTCCAAGCTCTTTATACTTAAATTTAGTATCAGCTATCTTTTTTATAACTTCAAACTTGATGTCATCTGTCATTTTTTATTTTATCACGAAACCTCTTTTTAATTCAAGCAATATAACCCCCATAATAACCATTTAACATAACCTCGTTTTCTTTATTAAAAGTATAACACATAGAACTTTAAAATATTTAAGAACTACCAAGAAGTGAGATTATATCCAACTTCTACTTCGACTCACCTTGGGCAAAGTTATAACCACCCCCTCCTAAATATCCCTGCATTTCTTATTTCAAAATTCAGCTCTTTATTTGGAAGGCTTCTGTGCTTCAGCAAAATAGCCTTCCTTTTTCCGTTCTCGTTCCTAAGCTCAATTATTGCCTTGCTCCAGTATTTCATCAAATCTCCTCCGACAAGATTCACTCCAGGCTTTACACCTTTTCTCAAATCTTCTTCTGACAAAAACTCAGAGTAAACTTGGTTTGTTATTATAATCGGAATTTTCTGCTTTCTCGAGATTTCTGCCAGAACTTTCATCTGCCACGCCAAAGCCCTGTTAATTTTCTTTATGTCTTCACTGCTTGCTGTTTCTTTGTTTTTCACAGCACCAATCTCAAGCCTGTAATGCATAGCCATTCCGTCAACAATAATCAATCCCACATTTTCTTTCTTGGCTTTTTCAGATAATTTATCAAAAATTTTCCTTTGCTCATAAAATCCTGTTGGCTGCAGAAGAAGAATGTTTTTCAGGATTTCTTTATAATTTTCCCCTGCAATCTGCTTTACTCTTTCTGTGCTAAATCCACCTTCTGTATCTATAAAAATAACTTTTGAGCCTTTTTTAGCAAGACTGCATGCAGCAAGAGTTGTAAAATTTGTTTTTCCGCTAGCAGGCGGACCAGCTATCATTGTGATAATCTCTGCTTCATAGCCACCATAAAGCCATTTGTTCAAATCAAAGCTTCCTGTTGATATTTTTTGAATGTCCATATAAAGAAAAAAAGAAATTGATTAATAAGGATTATTGT
>JAPLXX010000052.1 GCA_026395855.1 Candidatus Pacearchaeota archaeon
AACATGTATCTCAATCAAAACCCGCTACAACCTCTGGTTCTTATCGCTGGTATGGAAATGCATCTCAATTAATAGCACCAAACCGTTGGACAGTTGCTGACAAAAATGGAATTGCTTGTGGATTTTTTTCAGGAAACATAAGTAACAGCACAGGATGCTACATATATTATTATCCCTTAGCGGGAGAAAATCCTAATACACAAATTTATGAAGTAACACAAGATTTTTTTTATATGAGTGTCGGCTCAAATTATTTAATTGTTAAAAATATAGATTTTCTTTATCAGCGTACACAAGCAGTGTGGTGTGAAAATTGTTTAAATCCATTATTTGAAGGAAATCTTGTAGCACACGTGAGTAATTGGGATGATAATGCCTACGGAATTTGGATTGACTACGGTGGTGGGGCCATTGTAAGGAACAATACATTTTACGACTCACGTTACTGGGGTTATGTCCCTGGCGGTGGCGCTGATCCTAACAGTAGACTTATATCATTTATGAACTACAACCCTAACAACCCTCCTTTAGTGGAATACAACAATGTGTCTGATGCAGGAGGACCTGCTATTGGCACAAAGGGTGGTGTTTCTAACGCAATTATTAGATATAACACTGTTAGCAATTCAGGATATGCTATAAGACCCGACGGCAGCAGATGTGACTGGACCAAAATTAACTGCGTTCCAGGAGATTCTCAGTACTTCGCTGCAGGAGGATGGCAGATTTATGGCAACATTATAATAAACTCAAGTGTTGGTGTAGAGATAACTTCTGGTGGCTCAACATCTGATGCAGCTAATAACACCAAAATATACAATAATGTTTTTTCCGGAAATTTAATAGCAATAAATATTCCGGCAAATAACACAGGACTCAAAATAGCGATAGGAACAAATATACAAAACAACATAATTGCAAACAATATTATTGGAATAATGATGAACGGGGGAGGTTCGGGAAATACAATCACTGTCGAAGGTATTACACCATTATTTTCTTCAGACTATAATCTGTTCTTTAACAACGTCGATGATTATCGCTTAAGGCAAAATTGGGGCGGATCAGATTACTCAGGAATTAAGTACCCAATCAGTCAAATGCAAAGTTACAATAAAGAAACTCATTCGTTCAATAAAGATCCTTTGTTCACCGACATTATTAGTTATACATTACAGACAAACTCTCCTGCAATAGGAACAGCAAATGCAGCATTATGGGGAAAAACGATTGCAGATATAGGTAGGTGGCCAAATCCTCGAGGACCAACAACAACTTCAACAACACCTAATAATACAACAACAGAAACTGGCAAAGGAACAGGTGGTGGAGGCGGTGGCAGTACTGGTGGAGAAACTAGTATAATATCTAAAGAAAAAAAGAATTCAGGAACAATAAACGCACGCAAGCCAATAGTCTTCACTGATTTTGCTCCTGAAACAGGAATAACAGAGATAGCAATAGAAGTTCATAATGACACAACCGATTTATCAAATATTCCCGTCACTGTTTCACAATATGAAACACAGCCAGCAGAAATTCCTGCTGCAAAACAAGGGAAAGTTTACAAATATTTGCAGATTGATGTAGAAGATTCAGAAGACAGAATAAGTTCTGCAAATATAAGCTTCGAAGTTGAAAAAAGCTGGGCAGAAGCAAATAACCTCGATAAAAACAACATAGCACTCTTCAAGTTCTTCCCTGATGAAAGCAAGTGGACGCAGTTAAGCACTGTTTACATTTCTTCTGACGAAAATTCTTATTACTATACTTCACAATTAGCTGGTTTCAGTTATTTTGTCGTTGGAGAAGCTGAAACGCCGATTAAAGAAGCCCAAACCCCTGGGGAAGTAACAGAGTCTGGCTCGAAAAATTTGAAATTCGGGCAGGGATTAATATTCCTTATAATAGAATTAATTTTGATAGTGGGAATAATTGTTATCTTGATAATTTTAATTGCAAAGAGAAAAGAATATTCCACTACAAAATCACAAGCTTAATTCTTTTTTAATTTTTAATCTTTTTATTGCGGGAAGATTTAAAAATAAGGGAGACTATCTTTTCTTATGGGATTTAGTAGTCAAGCATCTGCTGAATATATGGCACAAAAACTGGAGCAAGTTTTATTAGAAGGAGCAAAACCGGAAAATTCAGGGGTCTTAGAATTTTTAGGAGAAAAGCTATATCCTCTTTATCTTATTGAAGTTAGCGAAGCTGGAGGTTATTATATCCCAAGGGATATATTAAGAGCATATGCTCGTTTTGAACCTAAGTCACAAGCTTAATTTTTTATCACAATAATCTTTAAAAAGAAATATCTTATTGAATTTTTATGGAAGTAAATGAAGTTTTCTATTACAACGAGTGGCGAGGAGTTAATAAGCCTGAAGTATGCGAGTGTTTTTCTAGATTGTCTCCAAAAGAAGTCGCAAATCTTAAACCAGGCGAAGAGATATGGTATGATGATGAACCTTATCATTTAAATGGAAAAGTATACGGATATACAAGAACTACTGCACCTGTAAATCCTTCATCTACAGGACCTTTTTTCAGATGTGTTGACACTAAAAAACTTGAAGCCCTTATTAAGAAATATGGAGACCTCTTACTGTGTCCTGTATCTAAAAAAGAAGCCAAGGCCTTCAAACAATTTTCAGATGCGTTTAGCAAATCCATGAATTAATTCTAAAGTTTTTTCGCCATATAGGGCTCTTCTAATTTATATCCCAACTTTCTATAATACTCTCTAACACCAATTCCAGATATAACATAAATTTTTTTATATTTATTTTGCTTTGCTATTTTCTCAGCTTCTTCCATAAGCCATTTTCCCAGTCCTTTATGCTGAGAAATTTTTCCTTTAGCGCCAAGCTCCAAAGCTTGTCCGTAAACATGAAGCTCTCTTATCATAGCAACTTTGTTCAATCTAAGCCTCAAAAGCCCAAAAAGAATATTCTCTTTGTTAACTATTTCAAGAAAAAACTCGTCACCGCCAGAAGCTTTATATTTTAAAACATTTAACTTCAATTCTTGGTTCAGATTTTTTGGATTAAATCCAACTTCACGCATTCTGATTTCGTTTATCTTAAATTTTTTATTTCTTAAGCCTATTTCAATATCTTTTCTTAAATCAAGTCTAGTCAGGCCATCAACAAGAGTTTCTTTGGGAAATTCCCTAATCACCCTCATAATTCTGCAATATGGCGGAATTTCAAGATACATTTTGCTCAAAACTTCGCTTGTTTGCTTTTCTGTATAAGGTTTGTAATGCATTTGCTTTGCCAGTTTTGCAAGCGGCGCTGTTTTGACAACCTGGCAGGGATATAATTTTAACTGATCTGGCCGAAATTCTTCTTTTTCAAAAATTTCTTTAAACATTTTCAAATCTTTTCTTGGATTGCTTCCCGGCAAACCAGGCATAATATGATAGCCAAGCTTAAAACCAGCTTCTTTCAGCCTTTTTGTAGCATCAATAACATCCTGAACACAATGCCCCCTGTGTATTTTTTGATAAATTTTGTCGCTAGGCATTTGCACACCTATCTCTACCCGCGTTGTTCCCATTTCCAGCATTCTTTTAATTTCTTTATCAGAGCAATTATCAGGACGATTTTCAATGCACATTGCCACGCAGCGATGCTCTGCTGTCTCATTCAGTTTCTTAGCTTCTGCCAGATTTTTGGAATTTTTTCCGTTAAGAGCATCAAAGCACTTTTTGACAAAACCATACTGATAATCTAAATTATATTGCATAAAAGTTCCTCCAAGAATTATTAGCTCTATTTTGCCTGTTGGATGTCCCATTGTTTTCAGCATATCAAGCCTGGTTTTTACCTGCCTATAAGGGTCAAAAGCCAGATTCAGCGCCCTCATTATAGCAGGACTTTTTGTTGTATAGCTTTGTGGAACAACATCCCCGCCAGGACAATAAATGCATGTTCCATGATTACATTTTCTCGGCTTTATAACAACAGCAAGTGGTGTAACTCCTGAAATAGTTCTCACAGGTTTTCTTATTTGATTTATTTTTTGTTTCATAATAGAGTTTATATTAAAGGATATTAAAAAGTTGTTATCAAATAAACCACTCCTTTTATTAAGATTTATTAATGAAAAAGAGGTGATAAAATAATGAGCACTGAAAAATTATCACAAAAAGAGATATGGAACAGCATTGCATCTGAATGGAATAAATATAGGCAAAAACCTCTTGAAGAAGCATTAATCTTTCTTAAAAACAAAAAAGGAAAAATTCTTGATTTAGGATGTGGCAGTGGAAGACATTTAATTAAAAAATCTTGTCTTAAGTTTTACGAAGTGGATTTTTCTAAAGAAATGATTGAATTTGCCAAGAAAAATGCGAAAAAGAAAGGAGTTGATGCAGAATTTTATGTTTCATCAGCTGAAAAATTGCCTTTTGAAGATAACTTTTTTGATAGTGCGATTTACATAGCAACTCTTCATTGCATAGAAACAGAAAGCGGAAGAAAAAAATCAATAAAAGAACTTTATCGCGTTCTAAAGTCAGGAGCAGAGGCAATAATAACCGTATGGAGCAAGAACCATATAAAAATGATAAATCGTAAGAAAGAATCTACTGTTTCTTGGAAAAAAGGTTCTGAAAAACTCCAAAGGTATTATTATTTGTATGATAAGGAAGAGCTTGAAGAATTATTAAGAAAAAATAGTTTTAAGATAGTAAAAAGCAAGGAAGATGAAAAAAATATAATTGTGATTGTTAAAAAATAATTCTAGCACATAAATCTTTATAAAAAGGGTTTAATCAAAAGTTTTATGGCTGAACGTTCTTTAAAACCCTATGTAACAGAGATTAATTTTAATGGCGAAATGGTTCTGGTTAGAACAGAAAGGATAAAATGGGATGGTTATGTAAGGGGTAAAGGAAAAATAGAAAAACCAGGAATTTTTATAAAAGTTCGCGTTTATTACCGCGGGGGGGAGAGATATTGTGGAGAAAAAATAGAAGTTACAAACCAACCAGACGGATACCCTAAATTAGTACATGAACAATTTGTCAGAAGAATAAAGGGGATTAAAAGATTGGATAATATTTTAGAAGCATTGCCGGAACTCACTTCTTCTTCTCGAGTTTCTTCCTCAGCGCGTCCTCATTAATTATTGTTATCTTTGGTGATTTTTTTACATTTAAATCAGGATTTAAATTTGACTGCTGCCCTTCTGGAGCACCTGGCTTGCCAGTGAACTTTATCAAGTCAAAGAAAGATTTTTTCTCCATGAACAAAATGCTGTTTGTCTCATCATCCACATGGGCCTGAAGAATTCCAAGTCCTTTTAAAAAACCAGTGCAGTTCCAGACCGGCTTGCCTTCAACCATATTTAAAAAAGAAAGAACTTTTTCTATTTCATAAGTCATCTCTCTATTATGCATTTCATCCGTCAAGGTGTCTTTCATTTCGTCTATATCTAATTTAATCTTTTCATTAAGCTGCTTTGGAATAAACTTCTTGTGAGTCATTGTTTCTGCTTTTTTGTTAATGGTTCTTTCAACTTTGCCGTCAACTTTAAAGCTAACTATACATTTTTTCTTTGTAGAATAAAAATCAACCTGGGTTTCGTTCTTCTTTTCTGTAAAATCCCTTATGAAAAATAGCGAGCACAAATATGCTTTTGGGTCCTCTTTTTTAAACTTCTTAAATTCATCTGATTCTTTCACTCGTTTGATGTAATGACTGACTTTCATAAGATTAAATAAAAAATGAACTTAATAAAATTAACTAAACCTTTTTAGATAATTATCTACCCCCTTTCTAATGCCTTTTTTAGATGATCAGCTGCTTGATTTCTAACACCTTTTTTTCTCACCAAAAGTTCGCCTGCCTCAAGCATTAAAGGTGTAACTCCTCGAAGCCCTTTAATCATTCCGGGGGTTAACATAGCTGTAAATGAGATGCTGTTAAGATAATCTTCAATAAATTTAACAGGCCCTGCAGTTGTCATCCAGTTTAAATCATCAAATCTTGACAAATCAACAGGCCTTGAATACCCCCTTGCTGTTTTTTCAGATTCAAAATTAAAATATGATTCAAAATAGCTTAAGGTAAGTTCTCTTAAACTTCTGTGTATTGGTTCTCTATAACCCATCCCGGTGTATTTTGACTGGGATATTGCCCCCCAATGATTCTTATTTTTAAACAAAGCAATTACATGATCGTGGTCATTCACAGAAGATATATAAAAAATCATGGGCCTGCGTCCGTGAAATCTTAAGGCAGCTGCTGCAAAAATAGCCCCCTCGAGGCAATCAGCTGTTCTTTCAGCTAAAACTCTTCTCGGAGAAAAATAAGGCTCCCCATCCACACCAAGAGTATATTCCAAGCTGTCCAAAAAATCCTGAACTTTTGCAGGAGAATTTAATCTTAAAATAACTCTTTGTTCAGAAGGTAAAAATTGCTCCCTAACCTGTTTAACTGTTTTTAACATCTTATATTAAAATTAAAATATCTTTTATCATTATTTAAAGATGATTATAAAAAATAAGAGAGTATAAAACCGCTTATTAGAATTTATCTATGCTATAAAAAATATTAAAACTTATTTTCTATTCTCTATCTCTGTCTTTAAATCCCTGATAAAACCTTCAATCTTCATAGTTTTTATTTTGCTGTCTCCTCTTATTCTCACCGCAATTGTTTTGTCTTTTTCTTCTTTATCTCCTATAACAATTATGTATGGTATTCTCATAATCTCTGCATTTTTTACTTTTGACCCGACAGTTGTGCTTTCAAAATCAGTATTTATTCTTAAATTAGGAATGTTTTCTCCTAATTGCTTAACTATTTTTTTGGCATATGGAATATTTCTGTCTGTAAAACTCAAAACTCCGATTTGAATTGGTGCAAGCCAGGTTGGAAGCCTGCCGTTAGTGTGCTCCAGCAAAATAGCTATGAATCTCTCAAGTGAGCCGTAAATAACACGATGAATAACTATTGGCGTTCTCTCTTTGTTATCCTTATCAACATATTTTAATCCAAATCTCAATGGCATCTGCATGTCTAACTGAATAGTTCCCATTTGCCATTCTCTTCCCAGAGAATCTTCCATTAATATATCAATTTTTGGCCCGTAAAATGCGCCATCTCCTTTAAGAATAGAAAATTTTTTCCCTGACTGCTTAAGAATTTCTTTTAATTCTTTTTCAGCTTTGTCCCATAATTTAACATCTCCCATAAATTTCTCAGGCCTTGTTCCTAATCTAAAAAAGTATTTCATTCCAAATATTGAATAAAATTTATCACAGATTTTTATAATTTGATTATATTCATCTTTAATCTGTTCTTCTGCAACAAAATTATGAGAATCATCTTGCTGAAAAGACCTAACTCTCAGCAATCCACCGAGTGTTCCTGATAATTCATATCTATGAAGTCTGTCTGTATCAGAAAGCCTTAAAGGCAATTCTTTATAGCTTCTGGGCTTTGAGCCAAAAATAACCATTGCATTAGGGCAGTTCATCGCCTTGACCCCATATTCCCCCTCATCTGTATTTGCTATAAACATGTGCTCTTTGTAATGTGCCCAGTGACCAGAGACTTTGTAAAGCGCACTTTTGTTAATAAGAGGAGTTATAGTTTCCTGATAGCCTAATTTTTGATGTTCTTCTCTCCAGAATTTTATCAACTCATTGTAAATTATTGTTCCGTTTGGCAGCCAGTATACCATCCCTGGAGACGATTGATTCAGCAAAAACAACTCCATTTCCTGCCCGATTATTCTATGGTCATTATCTTTTAGCTTGGAAGTGTCAAGTTTTGACTGCTTTATCTCATGCAAAAAGTCTTGGGGGTTATATTCTTCAATTTCTTTTTTTTCTTTTTCATTTCCAGAGATTATTCCCGATTTTATTTCCCTTGACAGCTCACTCAAAGGATGTCCTTTTACTTTAAGTTCAAATTCTTTGTAATATCCAAAAGGAGCACGAACAACCCTGAACTTTTTTTTCAGTTCTTTCTCGCCCTCTCTGAGAATTTCTTCAGCTATCTCTGGAGAAGCAAGATTGCTTGAAAGATGAGCATAAGGATAAAGAACAATTGTCTTAATTTTTACCTGCTTTGCAATATCTTCAACATTTTCAACAAGTTTTTTCACAGATTCCTTTACAACATCTCCTTTTTCAACAGCTGTAAGAACCACCAGAGATTCTGCAACTTTTTCCCCTTTTTTCTCTTTTTCAGACAGCTCAGCTACATTTTTTAGCGCCTTTTTCAGCGGCTTGAAATTGATGTAATCCACATGGAGACAGAGTATTTTCATGATAAAAAGAATGAATACAGGTTTAAAAAATTAGTCTTTCTGGCAAAAGAAAACGCTTCGTTACTCTTAAAATATATTAGAAAAGTTTAAAAACATCTTTATCGGTAAAATTCCTCCAGTCAAAAAATTTAGAGCAAGTTTAAGCACAATTAAACGAAATTCTGATTTATTAAAAATGAAAACAAGAACAGTAAGAACCGGATTGGCAGGATTGTTTATCACACTTGGAAGTATGATTCCAAACAAATCTGTACTTGGAAAGATTATTTCAATCGAACCCAGAAACACTATTTGCTGCACCGAACCAATTAACTATTCTTCTCCTGTTGAAGTTTCACATCCAAATTCTAATAATTTCTTTAGCGCTTTAGCAACAAAAAACATAAGAGATTTGACTTCAGAAGAAAGGGCAAAGATAAATTCAAGAGTTAGTATAAGAGAGTCTTCTGGAAGAGCCAATGCTGTAAGCCGGGTAATAAGAAATAGAATAGCAAACGGAAGAACTATAGTTGACACAACATACTCCCTGGGAGAAAATCAGATTAATATAGGCTCCCACGGCGCTTTGGCAGATTATAATCAAACCAACAGAAGACAGTTTAGAGAAGATGATATGCTAAATCCTAGAAAAAATAGAATGGTTAGAGACTGGTATTTTAGAAGAATTTCACATATATTGAATTCCCACGGAATTGAAGCAACAGTTGCAAATGTTCTGGCAAGCTATAATGCGGGACCCGGAAGATTTATGGCAGCCGGTGGAGACGCAATAAGAGATTTTAAAAAATTACCAAAAATAACACAGGACTACATTCAGAATATAACAAGGGAGCAGAATTAATTTTTTAGAATGCTCTTGTCCAGTTCTTTTAGATTGATTTTCTTAAGTTTTTCCTGAAAATCTTTGGTGAATTTTATAAGTTCTTCAGCAAGCTTTTGCTTCACATCTTTTGTGAGTATTTTTCCTGATTTATAATTTTCAGTAAGCTTTTTCCCTTCTTTTTCATCAAGAAAGAGTCTTGTCAAATAAATGCAGGAGATGTCTATATCTGGATTTGCGCCATATTTTTTTTGTTCTTCTGCGGTATCTCTTCCCCCGGAAAATGCCTTATTCACTTTCTTTTTTATTTCTTCTGGAGAATCTGTGAAAAATATTGCATTATTTTTTGATTTTGACATTTTCTCGCCATCAATACCCGGAAGAAAGAAAATATGGAGAATGCTTGGAAGAGTATAGCCTTCTCTTCTTGCAATATCTCTTGAAATTCTTATATGGGCATCTTCATCCGGTCCTATAGGAACTAAAACATTTTTTATTCCAAATTTTTCCTGGGGAAATAATATATGCGCTGCTTGAACAGCAGGATAAAAGTGCAGTCCGATATTTTCTTCATTTGTATATCCATAAGTTGCTTTAATTTCAGAAAGATTAATTTTTTTTGAAAGTTTTATAGCTAAATTATATATGTTAGTATAAATCTGGTCAATTATAAAATATGTTTTTTTAGGGTCGAATCCGTAAGCCAATAGCTCTTTTGCCAACTCCAAAGAATATTTTAAAGCCTCTTCTTGGTTTTTGACTTTTCCGGCAACATAACTTTCATCATCAGATATTGGGATAAATACGGGAATTCCGTATTTTTTCTGGAAAAACAGGTTTGTATCAAAAACAGGCTTGTGCCCAAGGTGTATTGTGCCAGAGGCATTGAACCCGGAAACAATTGCACATTTCTCGCCTTTTTTTAAGGCTGAAAAAAACCTGTCAAAACCCCTATGGGAATAAATAAGCCTTTTCTTAAATGTGTAAAAATCAGGAATTTCCTTAAGATTTGACACAGCTACCGCTCCGAATTTCTCTACAAGCCTTTTATTATCTTCTTCAAGTTTTTTTAAGTCCATTTTCTATCAAAGCACGCCCAACTTTTAAATATATCTAACATAATCAATAATTTTCATATAAATTTATAAATATCTCATTACTTTAAAAAACATGGAATATAAAAGAGGATTTATTGGCATAGTTCTGCTGGTAATGCTCTTTGTTCTTCCTTTAATTTCTGCAGAAATTATAGTTGATTCGCAGCCCGCAGCTGTTTATAACTTGGGAGATATTGTAACAGTCCCAATAACAATAAAATCAGCTGCAGATATCGCGGGAAATTTCCAGATGGATTTAATTTGCGAGGGCAAGCAGCTAAATTTCTATAAAAATGGAATAAGTCTTTCTTCAGGAGAAGAGAAAAAAATTGAATCATCCCTTATTCTGTCAAAAGCAATTATTGGGAACTTGAAAGGAACCTGCAGGATAAAAGCGCTCATTGGAACCCAATATTCCCTTACAAATGATTTTGAAATTTCAAGCTCAATAACTATCCGGGGCAATCTTTCAAAAACAGACTTCAATCCAGAGGAAAATATTCTGATTAAGGGAGAAGCTGTCAAAAAAACAGGAAATTCTGTTAATGGATTTATAGAATTAAGTGTTCTTAATGGCAATTCAACTGTTTTAACTCAAAGAGGAACAGTAAACAACGGCTTCTTTTCAGTAAACATAACACTTCCAAAAGACATAAAGGCGGGAAACTATCTTCTCAGGCTTAAAGCTAATGAAGAAGATTTGTCAGGAGATACCACTAATATCGGCTCTCTGGATCAGGGAATCTATGTAAATCAGGTTCCTACCAGTTTGGAAATTATTTTTGAAAATTCAAGCATAGAGCCAGGAACAAACCTGAAAGTAAAGGCAATGCTGTATGATCAAACAGGAATCAAAATAGATTCTCTGGCATTTTTAACAATAAAAAAGGAGAATAATAAAATTCAGGATCAGATTGAACTTTCTACAGAAGAATTTAGAGAATTTCCGGTGGAATATAACGAGGCACCAGCTGTTTGGAAAGTTGTTGCTGCTTCAAACAAGCTGACATCAGAAGCAACATTTAAAATTCTTGAAAAAGAAAATGTCAGTATTGAAATTATCAACAAAACTGTCTTAATAACAAACACCGGAAATGTTCCGTACAATAAAACAGTTCTGGTGAAAATAGGGGGCGAAACAATAACCATTGATGTATATCTAAAAGTTGATCAAAGCCAGAAATGGGTTTTAACAGCACCTGACGGGAAATATGATGTTCAGGTAATCAACGAAGGAAAAATCACAGGAGCAAGCATAGCTCTGACAGGAGAAACAGTGGATGTAAAAAAAATTTCTGCAAATCTTGGAAACCTTGTGAAATTCCCCGTGGTGTGGATATTTGTCCTCCTAATTCTTGGGTTTGTTGCTTTCATCTTTTTCAAAAAAGGCTACCAAAAAAGCTTTATAGGATATATAAGTCCTAATTCCCAGAAGAGAGGTCAGGAAAAATCAATGGAAATTCATACAGTTAATCCAAAAAGCGCAAGAGCAGAACTGGAGCTATCTATTAAGGGTGATAAGCAGGAAGTAAGCATGATAACTCTTAAGATAAAGAATATTCTTTCCCTGAAAAATTCAAAAGAAAGCGGAGCTCAGGAAATTTTGGAAAAAATAAAGCAGATAGCAGAAGACCAGAAAGCGGCAACTTATAAAAATGATGACTCTATCTTTTTCATTTTTGCCCCTGCAAGAACAAAAACTTTCAAAAATGAATTCACTGCATTGAAAGTTGCACAAAAGATAAAAGAAGCACTCACAGAGCAGAACAAGCTCTTCAAGCAAAAGATAGACTTTGGAATTTCCCTCAATTCCGGGGAGATAATTGCAAAGCAGGAGCCCGATTGCTTCAAGTTCATGGGAATGGGAAATCTGATGATGCTGTCCAAAAAAACAGCAGCCATTGCGGAAAATGATATCTTGATGACAGAAAAAATAACAGAAAAAGTGAGAACAAGCGTAAAAACAGAAAGAGTAAGCAAAGGCGGCGTTGATGCTTATTTAATAAAAGAAATAAAAAATCCTGAAGATCATCAGAAATTCCTGAAAGGATTTATGAAAAGAATGGAAAAAGATTAATAAAATATTTAAGTAAAATAGTCTTGACATTCATCTTATTTTTATAATAAAAGATATTCTTATATAACAAATGTTCTGAAGTTACCTGAGCAAATAAAGGTTTTTCAGATGAAATAAAAAC
>JAPLXX010000041.1 GCA_026395855.1 Candidatus Pacearchaeota archaeon
GTCTGTGTAGTTTATTTCATAAATAGCAAGATTGCTGTTATCAATATTTTCAATATTAACTTCTTTTGGAAGAGCATTAAAATCAACCTGCTGCACACCCTGAACATCCTGTGCATCTATTCCTCTTTTTGAAACAAAATCTTGGACATATCCAAGAACATCTTCTCCGACTTTTCCGGAGATAATATTGCTGAATGTCTCAGAGACATTGTCGCTTGTCTGCGCAGAGATGACAATAGCTCCAACAGCTAGAACTAACAAAAAAATCAGAACACCTGCAAAAAGTTTCCTCATATTATTTTACCTTCTTTTCCATTTACCCTTTATAATTTAATTAAAAGCAAGTTCTATTTAAAGATTTCTGAGATTAAGTGAAAGAGAGGAGTTATTATAATGAAGTGAGCGATAATAGTTAAATTTATATGAATAGGTTTTATTTATTAAAATATTGCATAACATGGCAAATAAAGACAAAATAACCCTTGAAAAGCTGGAAAAATACCAGAAACTCACTTCAGAAGCTCTAAAAATAGCAAAAAGCTCAATCGCCAAAGGAAAAGAAAAGCAGGCTAAAGAAATAATTGATATGGTTTCTAATTATCTTTCAGATGCAGTTTTCTTCGAGAAAAAAGGAGATTTCGTAAATTCTTTCGCAGCTTTAAATTATGCTCACGGCTGGCTTGACTCGGGCGTGAGACTCGGCATTTTCAATGTAAAAGATGACCGGCTTTTTACGATTAAGTAACATATAAAAATTAAAATTCCATTATATAAATCATGAAAAAGGTGATAGTTTTAAGCTTAGGCGGCAGCCTGATAATTCCTAATGAGATAAATCTCGGGTTTCTGGAAAAGTTCAAAAAAGTTATTTTAAAGCACACAAAAAAATACAAATTTCTGATTGTCTGCGGTGGCGGAAGCATTGCAAGAAAATATATTTCTGCATTAAAAAAAGCAGGATTAAGCTCGGAATTTCAGAGCTTTTCAGGAATTTCTGCGACGAGAATGAATGCAAGATTCATGAATTATTTCTTTGGAATTAATCCTGATCAGGGAATTCCACATACCACAAAAACTATGGAAATATATGCAAATAAAAGAGATGTTTTATTTTTCGGAGCCCTGGAATACAAGCCAAAACAAACATCTGATTCAACAGCAGCAGAAGTTGCAAATCATTTCAAGACAATTTTCATAAACCTCACAAATGTTCCGGGACTTTACAGCAAAAATCCTTTGGAGCACAAAGACGCTAAATTTATTCCAGAAATAAGCTGGAAGGCATTTAACAAGCTGGCCAATTCAATGAATTACAAACCAGGACAACATTTTGTTCTTGACCAAACAGCTTCAGGGATTATAATGAAGCATAAAATTCCAACTTATATTTTAGGAGATGACTTAAATCAGCTTGAAGCTGTTTTAAACAAGAAGAAATTCAAAGGAACACTCATACAAGGCTAAACCACAAAAATTGAGTTTACCCAATTTTTATAAATACTTCTTATCTATTTAAGAAATGACATATATCTTTGTTTCAGGAACAGAATTTAATGCTATAAGAAAAAAGATAAGGGAAAATAAAGGCAAAGAAATAGTATTTACTAGCCCGGATGACGAGATGGCGAGAAAAGTGATTGAAAAAGAAAACATCAATATCCTTCTTATAAGCCAAGCTGGCAGAAGGGACAAATCTGGATGAAATCCTCAGCGCAAATGAAGAAGAAAAATCAGCTGTTCTTGCAAGAATAAAGCAAAATATAAAGCTCTGCAGCAAAAATAAATTAAAGATGAAATTCATCCCAGAAGAGGCAAAAAGCCTATATGATTTAAAAGCTCTAGGCCTTGTTTTAGGAATGCCGACTTGGATGACTTCAAATTTGTAAAGAAAAATGTTAAATAAAAAATGATAAAAGATAAATAAAAATGGAACCAAACACAAACAAAATACTTGAATCACTAA
>JAPLXX010000033.1 GCA_026395855.1 Candidatus Pacearchaeota archaeon
GAATTTTCCTTCCTCTGTTTTGTTATACTGCATAAAAACATCATTCCAGATTTCTATCCATCTTTCGTCTTTTGGATTAAAATTTTTCGGCGCTTTTTCTTTTGAAGACCAGTAAAACATTTCTGTATCTGGTCCGCAAGGTCCTGTTATTCCGGCTGGACCCCACCAGTTATTTGCCTTAGGCAGAAAAGCTATTCTGTCTTTTGAAATTCCAAGAGAAAGCCAGACTTTTGCAGATTCTTCGTCTTTTGGAGCATCTTTATCTCCTGCGAAGCAGCTTACAGCTATTTTATTTTTGTCTAAGTCAAGCCATTTTTTAGATGTTAAAAATTCCCAGCTGAATTTAATTGCATCTTCTTTGAAATA
This sequence comes from Candidatus Pacearchaeota archaeon, assembly GCA_026395855.1. GTDB lineage: Archaea > Nanobdellota > Nanobdellia > Pacearchaeales > GW2011-AR1 > ASMP01. The sequence goes on from JAPLXX010000033.1 coordinate 367, forward strand.
ATCTCCTAAGCTCCAGTTTCCAAGCATTTCAAAAAAAGTGTGATGATAAGCATCCCCCCCTACTTCATCAATATCTGTTGTTCTGATGCATTTTTGGACATTGGTGAGCCTTTTTCCGAGAGGATGCTTTTGCCCAAGAAGATAAGGTGTCAGAGGATGCATGCCTGCTGTTGTAAAGAGAACTGTTGGATCATTTTTTGGTATAAGAGATTCTGAAGGAATTACAGCATGGCCTTTTGATTTGAAAAAATCAAGATATTTTTTAATAAGCTGTTTTCTGGTTATTCTGGTTACCATATTAATATGAATGAATTTCAAGTTTTAAAATATTTGTTGATGATTTAAATTTAATTATTAACAGAAAGAAGGATTATTTATAGATGCTTATTGAAATTGATTAGGTTAAAGACGCATTCTTTATTAAATTTTTTTTAGAAATTAAACTAATTACTTTAACCCTGCAATTCTTCAAGCCTTCTCTGTATTTCCCTTAACTGGAATTCTATTCCTTCTTCGTGCTTGGCTTTTGTTTCTTCTTTAAGGCTTTTTTCACCTAACTGCTCTTTTCTCAGTATTTTTGGAATTTTAGGATTTGGAAGCATTTCCTGAAGCGCCTTTATATGCGACCGAGTTGTTTTTATTTTCCCGTAAAGCTTTGACTTTAGCCTGAATTCCTCAAGCCGCAGGACGCGATATGCTGCAATTCTTTTTGCAACATTCAAAGAAAACAGCTCTGAAGAAAGAAGATTTCTTCTTGCTGTTAAAGCTTCAAGATAATCAAGCCTTATATGTATTGAATTTTCAGAAGGCATTTTATATCTTGGAGAAAATATCCCTGCTTATTTTTTCAATTTCTCCTTTCATCCTCTTTAATTCATTTTCCCAAGAACGCAACTCTATATCTTCTTTTTCCTTTATTCTTTTTGTCTCTGCCAGAATCTTTTCTATTTCAGATATCTGGCTTTTTATAGCTTCAAAAGTCCTTAATCCTTCTTCAAATTTATCTATTCTTATAAAAACAGGCTCTGATTCCTGCCTGAAAGTTTTAATCATAGGTGAGGATTTTTCTGGAAATTCTTCATCTATCTCTTCTTCAACCTCTTCTGTCATAGATTTTCTCAATGGCTCCTGCGTCATCCTCATTCCACTGCCTGGAAATTCGTCTGCATAAAAGTCCTTATCCTCTTTTTCCCCGGAAACCGCGTCTTTTATACTATGCTGAGAAAATTTTCTCCCTAAAGGACTTGAAGGAAATCTTGGAAGCAGAGGAATGTCTTCATCTTCCATTTCAGGAAAATCCGGAAGCCTCGGCAGTCTAGGCAATTCAGGAATTCCTTCTTCACTCTTTTTTTCTTTTTTACTAAAAAGCCCCATTTTGATTAGTATATTTTGGGATATATATAAAATACAATACAGGTTTAAAAACCTTGTTTCTTTTTTAAGATTTACAGAGGATTAAAATAGCACCGAAAGGTATTTATTAGGGTCAAATCTAAATTTAAAATGCTTCAAAATTTATTAAAAGAGGTAATTTCCCTTATTGCAGGAAAGCCTGCAGAGGAAATTGTCGGGCTTCTTGACACGCAGAAATACATAAATGAATTTGTGATAGCTAAAAAGCTGAATCTTACCATTAATCAAGCAAGAAATATTTTATACAAGATATCTGATTACGGACTTGTTTCATCCATAAGGAAAAAAGACAAAAGAAAAGGATGGTATACTTATTTCTGGAAGATAGAAATTTTGAAAGCTCTTGAATTTTTAAGGGAAAATCTGCTCAAGAAAATAGACAATGCAGAGCACCAGATAAAAAGCAGAGAAACCAAAAGATTTTATGTCTGTGAAAGATGCCATATAGAACTAAGCGAGGAAAATGCGCTGATAAGCAGTTTTACCTGCAATGAATGCGGTGCAATTCTAACACTTAAAGATAATGCCAAGTTAGTGAGAGATTTGAGAAGAAACAGGGAAAAACTTGAAAGAGATTTGAAAATAGTTGATGAAGAAATAACAAAAGAAAGAGGGAAGGAAGATAAAAAGAGGGGCAAGGAAATGAGAAAAGAAGAGAAAGTTCGTGTGAAAGCTGTAAAATTAAGAAAAGCCAAGCTAAAAAGATTAAGAATAAAGTCCAAAGAACTTCTGAATGTTAAAGTTAAGAAAGTAAAGAAAAAAAGACAGAACAAAAATCGGCAAAGCTTGGTCCATTTAAAGAAGAAGGCGCACAAAAAAATTAAAAAGTCGAAGAGAACCCAAAAAATTTCCAAAAAAAAGAGAATATAACTTATGGAAATGCGTTATCAAATTTCTACAGGAAAAACAAGCATATTCAGCTATCTTAGTGTAACATTCATCCTCCTTCTGATAAATGTTTTAGCATTTATTATTTTTACAATTTTGATATATGCAAATGTCATTCCTATAGACTTTATTGCAATTAAGCCCGCGAACATTTTTGCCGGAAAGTATTTGTGGACATTTATAACAAGCATGTTTATGCATGCGGGATTTTTTCATCTTTTTGTAAACATGCTTTCTTTGCTTTTTGTCGGCTCTTTTGTTGAAAAAATTCTCGGAAAAAAGAGATATCTTTACTTTTACTTAATATCTGGAATTTTAGCCTGTCTGTTCTTTGTTCTTTCCTCCTTGATTCTTGCCAGCGATATGAACACTTTTGCAGTAGGCGCTTCTGGCGCGCTTTTTGGAATTATCGGCCTGCTTGTTGTTTTAACTCCTAATCTTCCTGTTTATGTAATGTTTATACCTATTCCCATAAAAATGAAATATGCTGCACCAGGAATGCTTGTTGTTCTCTGGTTGATTTCTGTTGCCGGGAATGTTCCTATAGGAAACACAGCTCATTTAGGTGGGCTTTTGGCAGGATTAATATACGGAACTTACCTGAGAAATAAATATAAAAGAAAAACTAAATATATCAGCAGACATTTCTCTTAAAATGGTAAAAAAGAAGCAGAACAAAAAATCCAGTTTTTTTAAAAGAGGGTTCCAAGAAAGCTGGAATTACATAAAAGAATCAAGAAATTTCATTTATTCAATAATATTTATTTTTTTGCTCTTTGCTCTTATCGGTTTTTTTCTTCCTGCACCTGCTATTCTGGAGCAAAAAATTCTTGAATTTATAGAAGAACTGCTGAAAGAAACGCAGGGAATGTCTTCTTCTGAGCTGATTTCTTTCATATTTTTCAATAATCTGCAGAGCAGTTTCTTGGGAATGATATTTGGAATTTTTCTCGGAATATTCTCTGTGCTCACAACTCTTGCAAACGGCTATGTTATTGGTTTTGTTGCTGCAAAAACAGTTGAAAGCAGTGGAATATCTGTTTTGTGGAGGCTTTTGCCTCATGGGATATTTGAACTTCCTGCATTGTTTATTTCCCTAGGGCTTGGACTGAAACTTGGAAGTTTTGTGTTTAGGAAAAAAAAGCTCGAAACCTTAAAGCAATATTTAAAAGAATCAGCGAAGGTTTTCCTTTTCATAATTATTCCTCTTTTGATTATCGCTGCAATAATAGAAGGAAGCCTGATTTTTCTTTTAGGTTAAAATTATTCTATAACTCGGTCACGCCTGAGCGAGTTTATTCTCTAAGATCGTTTATTCCAAGAAGTATCAGAAGAACAGATATTGCTATAGCAAACCAGAAAATGCCGCCTTGTAAAAATGTCCATGCAGCATGCCAGAAATTAAGGTCTTTTCCGAACAATGTCCATGAATATGCAGAAGATGTCCATGCTAAAAGAATAACTAATACAAGAAGAGCGACACCAACAATCAGCTCAAGCCATTTATTCATGCTGAGAAGAGAGGAGCTTCATTTAAAAAGATTTTTGTTGTGCAATGCTTGTTTTGAGAAGAACTAAGTTGTTCTGTGCAATCACCTTTCAGTTAGCTTTATAAATATCTTATTTTTTTGTAGGATATGAAGCGAGATAGTGTTATTACTGAGAACTTGGCGATTCCTGTATATTAATTTCTATAGTTTTAACTAAATAGATGTCTGTTTATTCGATATCTTTTAAAAACAAGATGAATAAAAAAAATAACTTAAATAAGGAAGAAACCGCAAGAAAAAATCTCCTGAGAGAGAGCGAAGAAGCTTCAGGAACAAAGATAGAAGGATATGATTTTGATAAAGGAGTTGACTACAGAAAGATATTGAAAAGTTTTTCTTCAACAGGTTTTCAGGCCTCGCTTTTTGCTAAGGCAATAAATATTGTCAATAAAATGATTGATAAAAATGCCTTTATTTATCTTGGATACACTTCAAATATGGTGAGTTCTGGGCTCAGGGATGTTTTTAGGTATCTGGTGAAAAACAAAAAAGTAGATGTTGTTGTTACAACAGCAGGCGGGATAGAAGAAGATATAATCAAATGCCTAGGAAATTTTGTTCTTGGAGAATTTTCTGCTTCTGGAAGAAAATTAAGAGAAAAAGGAATTAACAGGATAGGAAATATATTTGTTTCAAATAACAGGTATGTAGAGTTTGAGGAATTCTTCCAAAAAATACTGGAAGAAGCGTATCTTGACCAGAAAAAAACAGGAAAGCCAATAATTCCGTCTGAATTAATATGGAAAATGGGAGAAAAAATAAATGACGAAAGAAGCATTTGCTATTGGGCATGGAAAAATAAAATAAAAATTCATTGTCCTGCCATTCTTGATGGTGCAATAGGCGACAATATTTATTTCTTTAAATTTAAGAGAAAAGATTTTATTCTGGACATTGCTGAAGAGATAAAAGAGTTTAATGACACCACAATAGGGCTGGAAAAATCAGGAGTCCTTATTCTTGGAAGCGGAGTTGTCAAGCACTGCATTCTAAACGCAAACATGCTGAGAAACGGGGCAGATTATGCTATTTATATAAACAATTCACAGGAGTTTGACGGAAGTGATTCAGGAGCTTTTCCGGAAGAAGCTGTATCATGGGGAAAAATTCTTCCTGAAGCAGAAAGCATCAAAGTATTTGGTGATGTAACTATTCTTTTTCCTCTGCTTGTTGCAGAAACTTTTGCAAAATAATATAAATTTTTATCTATAAAAGTTTAAATATACCTTTTATATTCACTTAGGCATGGAAGAAAAAAAAGAGATAAATCCCCTTGGTGGAGAGCATTCTTTAACCCAAACTACACTTGAAGAAAGAAAAGAACTGGGCATTCTTGATGTTCTGAAAATATTTTCTCCAGGAACAGCGATAAGAACAGCTTTGGATGATATTCTCAGGGCAAGAATGGGTGCTTTGATAGTTGTTGATCAGGAAGGGCTTTCAGGAATAATTGAAGGCGGATTTAAGGTTAACTGCAGATTCAGTGCGCAAAGGCTTGTGGAACTTGCAAAAATGGACGGGGCAATAGTTCTTTCCAATGATTTAAAGAAAATTCTGTATGCAAACACGCTTTTGACACCAAGTGCGAAAATTCCCACAAAAGAAACAGGAACAAGGCATAAGGCTGCTGAAAGAACAGCAAAGCAGTTCGGAACAATTGTGATAGCTGTTTCTGAAAGAAGGAATAAAATAACCCTTTATCTTAAGGAAGAAGGATATCATCTTCAGAGCACGTCTGAACTTTTAAGAAGGGCTGCTGAAACATTGCAAATACTTGAAAAACAAAAAGAAGTTTTCAATGATTTGATTTCTCACCTGAATGTGCTGGAGATTACAAATCTTACAACTATAAGAGATATCTGCAGTGTTTTGCAAACTATGGAGACTGTGAGAAGAATTTCTGAAAGCGTAAAAAGATATTTAATAGAACTTGGAAAAGAAGGAGTTATAGTAAGTATGAGGCTTAAGGAACTGACAAAAAATCTGGGAAAAGAAAGGGAATTGCTGCTGGAAGATTATTTTGGGAGTAAGTACTTCAAAGCAGACGAGCTTTTGAAAAATATCAATTTTGATTTCCTGCTTGAAACTTCAAATATTGCCAGAATATTGTTTGGGGAAATACATGACCAGCCTGTTTCCCCGAAAGGACTTAGAATTTTAAGCAAGACAGATTTGCTTGAAAAAGACGTAAAAATATTGCTTATCCTCTTGGTGAGTTTAAGATTTAATATGGTAAAAAAAAAATCTTTTCCAGAGTTAATTCCTGAATATTTCAGAAAAGTCAAGGAGCTGAATTCAGATTATATCTTTATTTTAGACAAACCGGTTATCTCGAATGATTTTTTTGAAGAAATAAGCAAAGTGAACATACCTGTTGTCTGGATAGATCATCATAAAGTTAACACAGATAATATTCCTAAGTTTGTAAATTATTACAACCCGCTTCTGAACAGAAAAAAAAGCAATGAGCCTGTTACCGCGCTTTGTTATCAGATAACAAAAAGAAAAGAAGATATATGGATAGCTGTTATAGGGTGCATTTCTGACGGATTTGTTCCTGATTTTTATGATGATTTTGAAAAGAAATATCCCGACCTATCTATAAAATCAAGAAAAGCATTTGATATATTTTACAAGTCCCAGATAGGAAAAATCTGCAAAATCCTGAGCTTTGGGCTTAAGGATAGCACTACAAATGTGGTAAATATGCTGAAATTCCTGATTAAATGCAAAACACCTTATGAAATACTTGAGGAGAATTCCAAAACGCATGCGCTTCAAAAAAGGTTTAGCCAGATAGATTCAAAATACCAGCGGCTTTTGGGCAAGGCAATGGCTATCGGAAAAAAATCTGATAAGCTTTTATTTTTCCAGTACGGCGGAGAGCTGAGCATAAGCGCGGATTTATCAAATGAGATTAGCTATTCTTTTCCTGAAAAGATAATTGCTGTTGCTTATGTTAAGGGAGCCAAGGCAAATATTTCTATGCGTGGAAAAAATGTAAGGGAAACTTTTTTGAAGTCGATTGAGGGATTGGAAAATGCAAGAGGCGGTGGGCATGAAAATGCTATTGGAGGACAGATTAAGATAGAAGATATTGAGAAATTTCGATTAAATATAGAAAAAAATCTGAGTTGATGCAATATTTGTTAAAGTTGAGGACATATTCTTAATAAAAAATTTATGTGGTTAACTTGTTTTAAGCATATGCTGGGTTTTTAGTGATAAATTGTTTCTGTTTAATTCTATAAAAAATCAATTCAGTAGCTTTTTCCTATGTAGACTACTTCATTAGCTTTTTTACCACAGATAATGCATTTTCCTAAGGGTTTTTCGTTTTTGTTTGCTAATGTGCCTCTTATCTCTGCTCCTGTGCTTTTTTCAACAGATTCTGCGCATTTAATCCCTGCTTCTTCAAGGCTGCACCAATTTACTTTTGCTATTTTTGAATTATCAACAGCTTTTTTTATTTCAACAGCTGTTTTGCAATTGACAATTCTTCCTTCCATCATTTTTTCAGCATTTTTTCTTAATCTTTCGTCAAACTGTTCTCCAAGTTTTTTTAAGTCAGGGAATTTTTTCAGGGAGATTATTTCTTTTTTTCCAGTATCTCTTATGAAAAGTGTAAGGGTTTTGGCTTTCAGCTCTTTTTCACCTATTTCTATTCTGAATGGTACTCCTTTTAATTCCCATTCATGAAATTTCCATCCCGGAGTGTAAAAATCTCTATCATCTATTTTAATCTCAAAATCTTTTAGTTTATTTTTTATTTCTTCCGCATATTTCAGGATTTTTTCTTTATTTGCTGTGGTAAAGATTGGAACTATAATAACCGAAACAGGAGAAAGTGAAAAAGGCAGAATAAGTCCTTTGTCATCCCCATGCATAGAAATTACAGATACAAGAATCCGTGACATTGCAGGCCCATATGCTGTTGTCCAGAGATATTCTTCTTTTCCGTTTTCTGTCTTGAATTTTGCATCAAAAGCTTTTGAGAATTTCTGCCCCATAAGGTGTGTTGAAGGCTGCTGAATTAATTTTCCGTCAGGCATTAAAACATCTGAACCAATAGTATATTCTGCCCCTGCAAATTTATCCCAGGAAGGTCTTTTCATAGCTAAAAAAGGAATGCCGAATTTTTGATGCATTACTTTTTCTGTTATTTCTATATCTTCCTGAACTTGTTTTTCAGCTTCTTTTTTAGTTGCAAAAGCATCGTGGCATTCTATCCACAAAATTTCTCTTGTTCTAATTAAAGGACGGGTTGCTTTTGTATCCAACCTGAATACAGAACCTCTTTGATAAAGTTTCAATGGAAGATCTCTGTGACTTCTTATCCATAATTTAAACATGGGAGTGTATAGTGTTTCGCTTGTCGGCCGTAGAGCTAATTTTTCCTTATTTATTTCTTTCAGCCAAAAAACTTCTGGTGTAAACCCTTTTATATGGCTTGATTCTTTTTTCAGATTTGCTTCAGGAATTACAGAAGGCATAAATGTCGGCTCATGACCTCTTTCCTGGAGTTCTTTTTCATAAATTTTATACATGTTTTCAATAATTCGTGCTCCCCAGGGGCGTATAACCATAAATCCCTTCATATCAAGCCTTATATCTACAAGCTCTGCTTTGTCAATAATCTGGCTGTACCATTCTGAAAAATTCTCTTTTTTTACAGTTAATCCTTCGTTAGACTCTTTCTTCATAAATAGAATTAGAAAGAATATTTAATAAATGTTTTGTGGTTAAAGAAGAGTTTGTTCTAGTGATTTTGTGGCGATATCATTCACAGCTGTTTTTATGAAATTAGATTCAAGGGCAAAGCCAAGGCTTTCGCTATTTCCTGCCTTATAATTGTTTATTCCAATTACTTTTCCATTTGTGTTTATTAAAGGCCCTCCCGAATTTCCAGGATTAAGGGCAGCATCTGTCTGCAAATATGCTTCAAGTCCGCTTGGTCCTTCTCTGTGGATTGCTGAAATAATTCCCTGTGAAACAGAAAACTGAAGCCCAAGAGGATTTCCTATGGCAATTACTTTTTCGCCAACCTGGACATTATCTGAATCACCAAGCTTTAATTCTGAATAACTTCCAGGAAGTTTTAGAAGAGCAATGTCTAAATTCTCATCATATCCTATAAAATCTGCATCGAGAATTTCCTGCTGATAGTTTATTGCCTTGATAACAGAACCGCCTGATAAAACATGGGCATTTGTTACAGCATATCCATCTGAAGTTATTACAAATCCTGTTCCTTGGCTTACATCTGTTCTTATTGTCACCACTGATTTGACAGCATCTTCAATTATGTTTGAAAAATCATCTCCTGCACTTGCTTTTAACTGGGAAAATTCACTGCTGATGTTTCCCAAATCTGCATTTAAAGAGGTTAAATCTTCTTTTGTTTCCAAAATGCTCAGGGAGATGTCATTGATATTTTTCTGCGTTTCTGTTCTTAAATCAGAGATTTTGTTGTTAAGAAGATTATAGTTTAGTTCCTGCTTTGCAAATATCATATACACAAAAACACTCATTGTTATCATGAAAAGAATCAGCAACCCTGTTGCCCCCCCAATAATCCATTTGTGATGCGGCTTAAGGACTATGTGGTGATTAACAATTGGTCTTTGGGATTTGTAATAATCTGCCATTATTATACTTAGAATAATAAGTATTTAAAATTAAGGAATTTCAGCCAATTTAATAATCAATAAACATAAAAACTCAACCTTATTTTTTAAATAGACGTTTAGGGCCTGTAGTTCAATGGACAGAATATCGGGTTTCGGCCCCGCTGATCTAGGTTCGAATCCTAGCAGGCTCATTTAAAATGAAGATAGAAAACAAGCCAGAACCAGGAGATTTAGTTGAGATATTCTTGATAAAAAATTCCTACAAAGGAATTTTTTTGGAAAGTCCTGAAAGCGAGAAAGGAATTTTTTTGCTGAAGCTGGATTCTGGTTACAATATTGGGCTTAACAAAAAAGATATTTTTGAAATAAAAGTTTTGAAAAAATCTTCTGAAAAAAAGGAGAAAATAGAAGTAAAAAAAGATAAGGAAAAGCCAAATATAGCAATGATAATAACAGGGGGAACTATAGCAGCAAGGCTTAACCCTAAAAAAGGCGGAGTTGATTGGCTGGATACTCCTGAATCCCTGTTCAAATTTTATCCTGAGCTGTTTAAAATAGTTAATGTAACAAAGGTTGAAGTTCCATTTATGAAAGCTTCAGAAGACATGGACTACAAAGATTGGCAGAAAATTGCAAAGACAGCGCAGAAATTTTTAAATGATAGCAACATAAATGGAATTATAATAACGCACGGAACAGACACGCTCCATTATACTTCTGCTGCGCTTAGTTTTTTTCTAAAAGATTTGAACAAACCTGTTGTTTTGACTTACAGCCAAAGAAGCATAGATAGGGCAAGCTCTGACGCGTCTTTAAATTTGGAATGTGCCGCTATTGCAGCTATCTCAGATATCGCAGAAGTTTTTATTGTTGGTCATGCTTCTTCAAATGATGATTTCTGCTATGCATTGCGAGGAACAAAAGTGAGAAAGCTTCACAGCTCCAGAAGAGATGCTTTCAAGCCAGTTAATACAGAACCAATTGCAAAAATAACAAGAGACACTTTGAATCTTTTATCTAATTATAAAAAAAGAAACACAAATAAGACAAGAACTGACTTAAAATTTGAAGAAAAAGTTGCACTGATAAAATTTTATCCCGGACAAGACCCAGATATATTAGAATATTATAGAAAAAAAGGATATAAAGGAATTGTCATAGAAATGACCGGACTTGGGCATGTTGCAACGAAGAGGGCAAGAAAAGGCTGGACCAAAAAGCTGAAGCAAATACAGGACAGGGGCATTGTGATTTGTGCTGCTAGCCAATGCATTAACGGAAGGCTTGATCCTCTTGTTTACAGCAATGGACTGGAAATTTTTTCAACAGGTGTTATTTATCTTGAAGACATGCTGGCTGAAACAGCTCTTGTGAAACTTGGATGGGTGTTAGGGCATAAAGAATGGGCTAAAAATAAAGATGAAGTAAAAAAGATGATGCTGAGAAATATTGCTGGAGAGTTTTCAGACAGGCTTGAGAACTGAATATCACAATTTTTTTATATAAGAAAAATTCTAATAGTAAATGAGACAGCGGGTTATATTTATTATAACAATAATTATTTGTGTTTTGGCAATATTATTTTTTGTTCGGTTTTTTGTCGGAGGAGATGAAGATAGTTGGATAAAAGATTCGCGCGGAGTCTGGATTAAGCATGGAGCTCCCGCAGAAACCCCTGCTTATGTGTTAGAGCAACAGCAGGCAGTTGATTGTGCTGTTGAAAAATTCAGCAGTTTTACGGGTTTACTTAATTCACAATGCCTTGGAACTTGCGGAAATTATGCTGTTGATATTGTTCATGTTCCAAGAACCAGCGAAGACAATCTCGTGGAAAACCAGTGTTCTGATTATAGAGAGGGCAAGGTGAGCCAATTTATAGAACTGGATAAATATGGGGGCTGTTGTAAGAATTGCTTAGTATAATGTAACTTTAAAGGGGTTACAATGGAAAGGTTTATATAACAAAAAAAATTCTCGATTTTATGAAGTATATACCTCCTGAACTTGTGCACGAAATAAGACAGAGATGCAATTTTCTTTCTGGAATAGATTCTGCTGAATTAGCCCTGAGATCTAGAAAAACTGAAAGAAATAATCTAAAAAGAAGAGCACAGATTCATTCATTTAGAATAGAGCATCCAGAATTGAGAGTTCCTTATAACATGCCTAAAAGCAAAGGAAATGAATTAATTATAGAGGGTGTTCGGTGTCTTGAAAATGCATTTCAGTGGGGAAGGGAACATTTTGATCCCTGTGAATTCAATGAAACTTTTTTGCAGGAAGTTGCAGGAAGGGTTCTTTGTGGAAACGGCTCTATGCCATATAGAGATAGCGGAACAAGAATAACAGGTGCTTCAGTTACTCCTCCCGATCCTTATAAAATGAGGATAATTGAATTGCCTTGGTTTTTTTACAGGGCAAGAGAATTGTTTTCATCGGGTGATATAATGAGTATAATTAACGCTGCAATCTTTTCTCATTTGCACATAGTCAGAATACATCCTTTTGTTGATGGCAATGGAAGAACAGCAAGAACAATGCAGGATATTATCCTTGATAGTCAAAGAGTTCCTTCCCCAATTATAGAGGTGGGAGAAAGAGGCACTTATTATGACTTACTTGATAAAGCAGTATATGACTATAAACATAAAAAAAGAGCAGGAGAGATTACTAATGGAGCAACAGAGGGTGAAAGATTATTTTACACATTTATCGCAGGAAAAATAAACGCTTCCTTAGATAAATTGCTCAGTGATTTTCATTAATTTAATAAACTCTTTTTGTTTTTTATTTTCATCATGGAACTGGATTATAATACCTTAGGGCTTAAATCTGGCTTGGAAATTCATCAGCAGTTAGACAGCTCAAAATTATTCTGCAATTGCCCTTCTCTTCTAAGAAAAGAAGAGCCAAAATTTACTGTTAAAAGAAAACTTCATGCTGTTGCAGGAGAATCCGGAGAAATAGATGTTGCCGCTGCTCACGAATCCCTTGCTGAAAAAGAATTTACCTATGAGGGCTATGACACAATCTGTCTTGTGGAACTGGATGAAGAACCGCCGCATGTTGTTAATAAAGAAGCGCTTGAAATAGCATTGCAAATAGCTTTATTATTAAATTGTAAAATTATTCCTATAACTCAAATAATGAGAAAAACTGTTATTGACGGCTCAAATACATCTGGTTTTCAGAGAACGGTTTTGATAGCAAGAGATGGAGAATTGGAAATTTCTTCTGGAAAAATTGGAATTGCAACATTATGCTTAGAAGAAGATGCTGCTAGAATAATTGACAAAGAAAAAGGCATTTTTCGTTTAGACAGGCTTGGTATACCCCTTGTTGAGATTGCAACAAAAGCTGATATAAAAAATCCACAGCAGGCAAAAGAAGCTGCCTTGAAGCTTGGAGAACTCTTAAGATTAGTAAAAGTGAAAAGGGGAATTGGAACAATAAGGCAGGATGTTAATCTTTCTATTAAAGGAGGGCAGAGAGTTGAGTTAAAAGGATTTCAGGATATAAGAAATATTGAAAGAGCAATGGAAATTGAAGTTCAAAGACAGGAAGGACTTGTTAAGCAGAAAAAAAGCATAGCAGAAGTAAGAGCTGTAAATTCTGACGGAAGTTCAAGATTTTTAAGACCCCTGCCTGGTGCTGCAAGAATGTATCCTGAAACAGATTTGCCCCTGCTGAAAATTTCAAGAGAAAAAATTGACAAAGCTAAAAAAGAAATTCAGAAAGTTAGTAAAGAAGAATTAAAAATTGAAGGACTAAGTGATGATATGATAAAGTTATTATCTAATCATAACAAACTGGATGAATTTAAAGAGATGCTTTCTATAATTAACAATCCTTTATTAATTGCAAAAACTATTCTGATTTTTCCCAAGGAGATAGCTTCAAAAGAAAAAAAATCCCTGGCAGAAGTAGGAAAAACTCTTAATCGGGATGTTTTAGGAAATGTGCTGGAAAATGTTGCTAAAGGGAAGATTGATGAAGGAAATATAAAACATATCCTTGAAAAAATTGTTAAAGGTGAAAGCTATGAGGGAGTTATTGATAATAAAAAAGAAGATATTAATTTCATTGAAGAGAGAATTGCAAAGATTATAAAAGAAAAGCCAGGACTTTCTATCAATGCCTATATGGGGCTTGTGATGAAAGAATTTAAGGGAAAAATCTCCGGACAGGAAGCAAATGAGATAATTAGGAAATATGTGAAATAATGTAAAGTCTTAAAAACCCAGATAATATAATTTTAAAATAAAATTTACATGGAAAATTTCAAAAATGGTTCCAAATAAGATATTTTTTACAAAGGGAGTTGGAAGGCACAAGGAAAAACTTGCCAGTTTTGAAGCTGCTTTAAGAGACGCAGGCATAGAAAAATGTAATCTTGTTTATGTCTCAAGCATATGTCCTCCAAATTGTAAGATAATTTCAAAAGATGAGGGTTTAAAACATCTCAGTCCTGGAGAAATTGTTTATTGTGTTATGGCAAGATCAGAGACAAATGAACACAATCGCCTTATTGTTTCTTCCATAGGCTGTGCTATCCCAAAAGAAGAAGATCAGTATGGTTATTTATCAGAGCATCATGGTTATGGCGAGACAGAAAAAGTTGCTGGAGACTATGCAGAAGATTTGGCTGCAACTATGCTGGCAACAACATTGGGAATAGAATTTGATCCCAATATTGCTTGGGATGAAAGGGAGCAGATATACAAGATGTCAAATAAAATTCTTAGAACAAGGAATATAACGCAATCAGCAGAAGGAAAAGACGGAATGTGGACAACAGTTATTGCCGCAGCTGTTCTTATAGAAGATAAAAATCAATAAAATAGAAACTTTTAGTTAGAAGAATAAAAATATTACTATAAAAATTATATTTTTTAAATTATAATCACAAATAATCTCTTTTATAGATTACTTAAATGGGGCTTAGCATTAAATTAATAAACTTATTTACCAAATATTAAAACATGGAAAGAACTTTAATATCTGAACTTAAACCCGGAAAAGATGTTTTGATTAAAGGGTGGGTTCATGAAATAAGAAACCTGTCTAATATGGCGTTTCTTCTTCTAAGGGATTTCACAGGCTTGGTTCAGTGCGTTGTTAAGGATAAAAAACTTGCTGAAAACTTAAGCTTGGAGAGTGTTGTTGAGATATCCGGAAAGATAAAAAAAGCACAGATTAAGGCAGAATTTGCAAGAAAAGATGTTGAAGTTGATGTTTCCAGCTTAAAAATTCTAAATTCTGCAGAAGAGCTTCCGATACATGTCAATGAAAAAACAACCACAACAGGATTAGACAAAAGATTAGATTTTCGTTCTCTTGATGTAAGAAAGCCAAAAATAAAAGCTATTTTCAAAATTCAATCTGTGATAATAAATAGTTTTAGGGAATTCTTTGCAAGTAAAGATTTTATAGAAATTCAGCCTCCAGGAATTATAGCAACAAGCACAGAAGGCGGAACAGATTTGTTCAAGATAGATTACTTTGATAAAAAAGCTTATTTGGCTCAGAGTCCACAGCTGTACAAGCAATTAATGGCTATTTCTTTAGAAAGAGTTTTTTCAACAAGTCCTGTTTGGAGAGCTGAAAAACACGATACATCAAAACATATCAATGAAATAAGGCAGATGGATATTGAAGTTGCTTTTGCAGATGACAAATCAATAATGAAATATCTTGAAGAAGCTGTTCAGTATATCGTTACACAGGTTCTAAAAAAATGTAAAGGAGAATTAGGGATTTTGAAAGTAGAACTTAAAGTTCCAAAAGCAAAATATCTTACTTATATGGAAGCAATAGCGCTTCTTAACAAAAATGGATTTAAAATGAAAAGCGGAGACGATTTTGATCCCGAGGCTGAGAGAAAACTTTGTTCTTTATTTCCAGATTCAATTATTTTTACATATGAATGGCCTTCTGAAATAAAACCATTTTATATTTGGCCAAAGTCTAACGGGGTTTCTGGTGGATTTGATGCTCTTTATGGGGGGTTTGAAATTTCTTCAGGTGGGCAGAGAGTTCACATAGCTGAAATTTTAATAAAACAATTGAAAAAGAAAGACCTTAATCCAGAAGATTTCAAATGGTATATTAATGCTTTCCGTTATGGGGCGCCAATGCATGCTGGATGGAGCATTGGTTTAGAAAGATTAACTCATGCTATTTGCAAATTAGATAATATTCGGGAAGCAACATTGTTTCCAAGGGATAGGAGGAGATTAACGCCTTAAAATGTCAGAAAAATTCATTTCAATTTCAGAATCGTGGGATGATATTGACAAATTACAGATTGAAGCAAGTGTTGAAATCGAAGGAACAATTAAGGAAGACAAAAGAGCTCCGACAGGATATGAAATAGAAGCTGATAAAATAAATATTATATGTCTTAGCCATAATTTTCCAATTAATAAAGATTTGAATGAAGAACTTTTAGGAGACAGAAGGCATTTATGGCTTCGTTCTAGAAAAATGACTTCTATATTGAAAATTCGTGACACTGTTTTGAGTGCGATGAGAGAGCACTGGAGAAAAAAAGGATTTTACGAATATCATTCTCCAATATTAACAGGAATGCAGGCAGAAGGCGGAAGCACTTTGTTCAAAGTTGATTATTTTGGAAAGCCAAT
>JAPLXX010000015.1 GCA_026395855.1 Candidatus Pacearchaeota archaeon
ATAGAGAACAACGGAAAAGTTGATTTGGGAGATATAAAAATAGAAAAATCAAGAGGAGACGGGATAAAAGACACAGAGTTAATATCTGGGATAGTAATTGACAAAGGAAGAATTTCCCAGGACATGCCTGCATTTGTCAGAAGCTCTAAGATAGCCTTGGTTGATTTTCCTTTAGAATTAAGAAACCCTGAGATAGAAACCAAAATCTCTATTTCAAGCCCTGACCAGCTTCAGGGTTTTATTGCGCAGGAAGAAAGAGAAATAAGAGAAATGGTAGAAAAAGTAAAACTTTCAGGAGCAAATGTGATATTTTGCCAGAAAGGAATAGATGATTTTGCGCAGTATCTTCTCGCAAAAGAGGGAATATATGCATGCAGAAGAATTGCAAAAAGTGATATGGAAAAAATTTCAAAAGCAACAGGAGGAAAAATAGTTAGTAATTTAGGAGAACTTAATCCTTTTGAGCTTGGAAATGCAGACCTTGTCGAGGAGATAAAACACGGAGAAGATGTTCTGACATATATTCGCGGATGCCAAAATCCAAAAGCACTTACAATTCTTATTCACGGCGGAACAGAGCATGTTATTGATGAAATGGAAAGAGCGATAAAAGACGGTTTGGGTGTTGTTGCCTGTTCTTTGCAGTCTGGCTTGGTTGTTTCAGGAGGAGGAGCTGTTGAAATAGAACTTGCAAAAAGACTTCGGGAATTCGGGCAAAGCCTTAGCGGAAGAGAGCAATTAGCTGTAGAAGAATTTGCTTCTGCATTGGAATTTATTCCATCCACTCTTGCTGAAAATGCAGGATTAGATCCTATAGATATTTTAACAGAATTAAAATCAAGGCATGATGCAGGAGAAAAAAACGCAGGATTAAATCTTTTCAACAATAAAATTGAAAATGTTCTTGAGTCAAGAATAATAGAGCCATTGAAAATAAAAACTCAGGCGATAAGCTCTGCATCAGAAGTTGCAATGATGATTCTGAGAATAGATGATGTTATTGCTTCTTCAGGAAAAAATAATAATATAGGAAGAATTTCAAGAAGCCCTGATGAGATGTTTTAGTTCTATTCAGGTATTAATCTAATTGGTAATATTCTCTCTAGATTTCTACGGCATCGGTATATTTTTTTTATTTCTCCATGAATTGCTACAAGATCTTCGCGAAATTCGATACCTGTATTCCATCCATAATAGGCAACGCGTTTTCGACCATCATTTCCATCTAAAGATCCCATGCAAACAGCCTCTCCTTCAAGATTGTCCTTAGATATGTGTACCAGTTCTGCAAGATTCTGCCCTGATTCTTCTTTATACAATCTTGTATCTATTATTGGTTTTGTCATTTTTTATTTTTTCCCAACATACTTGACTTCTTTTCCTTTTTCTGTTATATATATACTATAGCCAGGAGTTATTTCAATTAATTTAGCTTTTATGAATAAATCCATATAATCTAAGAAAAGAACCCCTGCTCTATGTCCATTTAGATATAATCCTCCAGAGATTAACTGATCATAAGAAACATCACCCAATCTTTTTAATTCAGATAAAACCGCCATGGCTGTTCTATCTCTTATTGCTTTATATCTTACAACATCTGGCATGTGATTTAAAATTGATAATACTTTCTCTGCATTTTCGAGTTGGGCTTCTAAATCTCTTTTTACCCTATATGTTTTTCCTAACTCTTTTATTTTTTCTTCAGGAGACATT
>JAPLXX010000042.1 GCA_026395855.1 Candidatus Pacearchaeota archaeon
ACTTTATCTTAAAATGGAAAAGAAAGGAACTATTCTGGCAGAAAATATAATATTTATTGTTTTAAATCTAGTATTTATAGCAATCCTGCTTCTTTTTCTTTTTTCAAAATCAGGAGCAGTAGCTGTTCTTGAGGAGAAATATGCAAAAAAAATTGCTTTAGTGATTGATTCTGCAAGACCTGGAATGGTGATTCATCTAAACATGGAAGATGCACTTAAATTAGCTGAAAAAGAAAAATTTCCCCTTGGGCAGATAGTGAGCGTTAATGAGAATATTTTGACAGTAAGGCTGAGAGAAAAAGGAGGTTATAGCTATTCTTTCTTTAATGATGTTAATGTTATTCCATATTTTGACAGTACAAATGGGAAAGAATATGTTTTTACAATAAATTCAAAATAATAAAATGAAAAAAAACAAAACCGGCGGAGAAAAGATAATTTCTGTATACTGGTTTGCTATATTGTTTATAGTTGCAGGAGCAGTTGTTTATATGGCTGCTGCTTTTTACGGAAAGCCCTATGATGTGCGCGAGATAGAAGCACAGATTCTTGCAAATCACGTGGCAAACTGCCTGTCTGATGTGGGGTATTTAAAAGAGAATGTTATTGGGAATGAAGATTTTCAAAATAATTTTTTAGAGGAATGTGCTCTTAATTTTAATACAGAAGAAAAATCCTCTGACCCGCAATATTTTCTGAAAGTTCAAATTTTTCAGGAAAGCAGCAATGTTTTTGAAGTTTCAGAAGGAAATGCAAATCTTGTCACAAGCTGCGGAGTTGAAAGCGAGATTGAGCATGAAAAACTGGCAAAATGCGCTGAAAGAGAATTTTATTCTTTAGGTTCAGAGAATAATCTCTATTTAATTAAAGTATTATCTATTGTAAGGAAAACAGAACAAAATGTCAGATAATAATAAAAAAAATAAAAGAGCGCAAATGGGAGAAACTATAACATGGGTGGTTGCAACAGTAATTATTATTGCTGTATTAATCTTTTCCATTTATCTGGCATCTTTGCTGGCAAATACAAGAAAGACCCTTGTTTTTGCATCAGAAGAAAGAAGTGAAGATATTGTTATGGAGAAATCTTTATTTGCTTATTTTCTTGCAGATGAATCACAAAGGGAAATAATCTACAATGAATTAAAGAAAAAAGATTTCTCTGCAGATTTGGATGCTAAGCTTAATGAAATAAGAGGTGTTTTGGAATGAAAAATAAAAAAGCAGACATTCCTGTTGTAATTCTTGTATTAGGAGTCATTGCTGTCTGCCTTTTAGCCATTTTTAGTTTTATTTCTTTTAATTTTAAAGTAGGAAGAGCTTTTGCGCAGGTATCTGTTATAGAAAAACTTGATTCCCAAATAAGCGAGTATAATTTTTATAAAGACCACCAGGTTCCTGATAAAAAAATAGCAGAAGCTCTTAATGTAAATGAGAATTATCTCGAGCAGGCAGGAGACGGAATTTTAGCAAGCTATACTCTTCCGTGATAAAAACATTTTTAAACAAAATAAACCTGATTTAAATATGAATAAAAAGGGGCAGGAATTAAGCACTAATGCAATCATTATGATAGTTATCGGAATAATTGTTCTGGTAGTCCTTATTTTGGGCTTTACAATTGGCTGGGGAAAGCTTTTCCCTTTTATTTCATCAAACAATGTTGAAAATATAAAAACCACATGCAGTACTGCATGTGCCACAAATAATATGTATGATTACTGCTCTTTGGAAAGAACTTTGAAAGCAGACGATCTTCCCGGAAAAAAGACAGCAGGAAACTGCACATGGTTTGCAACTAATGCAGATTATACAAAGTATGGCATAGAAACCTGCCCAGGTCTTTGTGACTAATTTTCATAAAAATTCTTTATTAGAAAAATTTTTTAAATAAACTAATTCTTGTTTAATTATGGATTATGATTTTTCCCAAAAGAGAAACAAGGGAAAATGCAAAAGAAAAGAGAATAGAAAGCACCCTTACAGAAAAGGCGGGGGAAGCAGAGTAAGGGAAGAAAGTAAGAAATAAAAGATTTTAACACCTCTTTTTTTATTATTGACCGAATAATTTATGCATAACCTGCATTGGTTTATAACCTGGTTGAAATAATCCACCTATTTATACTAATAAATAATAAAATTAGGTGCAATTTGTTATTGCAATTTCCTATTTTAATTAACAATTTTTCAAGCTGCCAGATAATATTATAAATCAAACTTGCTATTTTTTTGAATGAACGAAATAATTTTCCTTTTCAGCCTGGCATTAATCTGGATAATTTTTGCAGTTGTTCAGGATTTTAAATCAAAGGAAATAGCAAATTGGCTGAATTTTTCCCTTATTGCATTTGCTATTGGCTTCAGATTTTTTTATTCCTTATTTTCATTAGGAAATTTTAATTTCTTTTATCAGGGACTGATAGGGCTTGGAATCTTTTTTGTTCTTGGAAACATTTTTTATTACGGAAAGCTTTTTGCAGGAGGTGATGCAAAGCTTCTGATTGCTCTCGGAGCTGTTATTCCCTTTTCAGGGAATTTTTATGCAAACTTTGAAAATTTTTTCCTTTTCCTGATGATATTTCTTTTTGTCGGAGCTCTTTACAGCATAATTGTAAGCACCAGGCTTTGCCTTAAAAATTTGGGAAAATTCAGAAAAGAATTTACGAAACAATTTAAATCTAACAGAAAAATAGTCACTTTGCTTTTATTATTGAGCATAGCTTTTGTCCTTCTGAGTTTTCTTAACTTTTATATAATTTTTCTTGGAATATTAACTTTTATTTCACCATATCTCTATCTTTTTGCAAAAGCTGTTGATGAAATCTCTATGATAAAGAGCATCGAAACTTCAAAGCTAATGGAAGGTGACTGGCTTTACAAAGATGTTAAAGTGAAGAATAGAATAATCAAAGCAAGATGGGAAGGGCTTAGAAAAGAGGAGATAACTTTTTTACGAAAAAGATATAAAAAGATTTTGATAAGAGAAGGGGTTGTATTTACCCCGGTTTTCCTTGCCAGTTTTGTGATTTTCTTTTATCTCTGGAGCAGAGGATTAAGGTATTCTTTTTGGTAGCCAGAGATTTTCCTCAAACTTTTTTACTATTTCTTTAACTGTAATCTTTTTTTCGCGTGGTTTTTTTACAGGTGCTTTTTTTGCCAGAATCTCCTGCAGTTCTACAAGCTCTTCAGGACTTGCTGGTTTTCTCTCTGCTAAATTTTCTCTTCCCTCATAGACAGGAACTATGTTAAAAATCTGATGCCCCATAACATTTGACGAAGCTATTTTTATCTCTTTTGGCTTTAGCCTGGATTTTATCAGCGAAGAAATTTTTTTGGAGAATTTTGCAACTTCTTTTGGCATTGCTTTTTCATTTGTTGTGTGCTCTTTTGGAATTATCATAGCATGGCCTTTTGACAAGGGATTTATTTCAAGAACAGCAATCGCCTTGGAATTTTCAGCTATCTTGTAGGATTTTATATCCCCGAAAACAATTGAGCAGAAAACACATTGCTGCCCTGAAACAGAAGTTATTCCGTCTTTTCTTATAAGATTATTTTTTATCAGGAAATCCTCCAGCTGCTCTGCATCCATTGCTTCTATCTGCGACACTGCAAAGTCTTTTTTGTCCTCGGGAAAAGATGCCTCTACCTGCTTAATCAGCTGAGCTTTCATTGATTCAACCTGTTCATCTGTTAGCATTTTATCCTATCGCCCTTCTTATATCAATTAGCTGAACAGAACTTACATTTTTGATTTTTTTCAATTTTTCCTCGAGTTCTTCAAGCTCTTTTTCTTCAGGCCATCCGAACATCATTATAAGAGCTTTTAATCCAAAAGCTATTGGCTGAACTTCAAACTGGGGATTTTTAACCCCCTGCTTTTCAAGAAGGTCTTTTACATTTACTTCTATTTCTTTTATGTCTGTTTCAGGGGAATCAGGCATAATCTTTATTTTTACAGCTGCAACGCCCATAATTTATTTTAATTAATTTTGTTTATAAATGTGCTGATATGAATGTGCGGTTTTATGCCTAAAATTAAAATAAAGAAAGTTATAACAATGCTTAAAAAGCCTGACTATTTTTTTGGAATATGACAGACGGAAATTATGAAAGAATAGTTGAAAGAATTTCCAAGATTTCCGGGCTTGGCAAAGAGGAGATTGAAAGAAAAATAGAAGCTAAAAGAGCAAAGCTTTCGGGCTTAATCAGCAAAGAAGGAGCTGCACAGGTTATTGCATCTGAGCTTGGAATTTCTTTTGAAAATGAAAAGCTGAAGATAAATGAGCTGCTTCCAGGAATGAGAAAAGTGAACACTGTAGGAAAAGTGATAAATCTTTTTCCTGTCAGGACATTCACAACCAAAAAAGGAGAAGAAAGCAAGGTTGTAAATCTCTGGGTTGCAGACGAAACTTCCAATGTAAAAGTGGTATTATGGGATACAAATCATATAGGGCTTATTGAAACAGGAAAAATTGCTGTAGGAACAACTATTGAAATTTCAAACGGAAGCATGAGGGACAGCGAAATTCATCTCGGAAGCTTTTCAAATCTAAAAATCAGCGAGGAAAATTTAGGAGAAGTAAAAACAGAAAAGCTTTTCAGGAAAAAGCACATAAATGAATTTAAAATAGGAGAAAGCACAAGCGTAAGAGCGTTTATCCTGCAGTTTTTTGAGCCGAGGTTTTTCAGCGTATGCCCTGAATGCAATAAAAAAGTAGTGCAGGAAGGAGAGAGTTTTTCCTGTGGGGCACACGGCAAAGTTCTTCCTGAAAAAAGAAGTGTTTCAAGCATTGTCATAGATGACGGAACAGAATCCATAAGGGCTGTTTTATTTCATGAAGCTTTGCTTAAATTAGGATTTTCCCAGCTTGAAGATTTGGAAAAATTTGCCCAGGAAAAAGAAAATTTCCTTGGAAAAGAAATGCTGTTCACAGGAAATGTAAAAAATAATGCCTTCTTTAATACGCCCGAATTTATTGTGGAAGATGTGAAAGAAGCTGTGCCTGAAGAAGTTATAGCAGAGCTTGAAAAGCATTAATTTGAAATCCTATTTTAGTAGAAAATCAAGTCCTTGGTAAAAACTCTACCATTTTATTGCAGTAGAGCTCACTTAATAAATAGTTATAATAATTTTTTTATTAAAAGGCACTCTAATTAAAAAAAGAAATAGCAAACACTTCTTCTTGTCAATGTAATAAATATAGCTTAAT
>JAPLXX010000039.1 GCA_026395855.1 Candidatus Pacearchaeota archaeon
CCCTTTTCCATAAGAAATTGAGGTGTTTCTCTTAATTAGTGGTTATAAGTGTTTATAAAAAACCAAAGGTTTTTGCCGTTACGTTTTCCTTTGCCAGAAAATTTTCCAGAGGAAACACACGTGTGAGGGGAATCATATGCAAGGGAAAAACAATAAGCACAGGTAAAAATTAAATGAACAAAGAACTTGATAAAATTTTTGAATCTTTTGACGGAAATAAGATATTCAAAGATAAGTCAATACTCCAGTCAAATTACAGGCCAGAAGAAATTCCTCACAGACAAGAGCAGATAAAACAAGTGGCTTCTATTTTAGCGCCAGTGCTGAGAGGAGAAAGAGCAAGCAATCTTTTTTTATACGGAAAAACAGGTACAGGAAAGACTTTATCCATACTTTATGTAAGAGATGAACTTCTCAAGAGAGCAAAAAAAGATAATGACTTTAATTTGAGAATAGAATATCTTAACTGCAAGCTGAAAAAAGTTTCTGACACAGAATACAGAATTCTCGCAGAAATGATAAAAAAACTCGGCGGAGAAGTTCCAAATACCGGGCTTCCGACAGAGACTGTTTACAGCAGATTTATCGATTTGATAGACAAAGACAAGCAATTTCTTGTTTTCATTTTGGATGAAATAGACCAGGCTGTAAAAAAAATTTCCAGTGATTTTCTTTATAATCTTACCAGGCTGAATTCAGAGTTGTCCAAAGCACAAATGTGTTTTGTCGGAATAAGCAATGATTTGACTTTTTTAGACGGGCTTGACCCAAGAGTCAGAAGCTCTCTTTCAGAAGAAGAAATTGTTTTTCCTCCATACAACGCACTTCAGCTTCAGGAAATTTTAAGCAAACGTTCAGAGGAAGCGTTTAAGGAAAAAGTTGTTCAGGAAGGTGTTATCGCCAAATGCGCCGCATTTGCTGCAAGGGAACACGGAGATGCAAGAAGAGCACTTGATTTGTTGAGAATAGCAGGGGAAATAGCAGAGAGGGATAATTCAAGGAAAATTCTTATGAAGCACTTGGATGAAGCAAACACTAAAATCGAAAGAGACAAAATTTTAGATGTAATAAAAACAGAACCAAAGCAATTCCAGTATGTTCTTCATTCTATAATAAACCTTTCTGAAAAAAGCAACGGAAGTCCCATATTTACCGGAGACGTGTATAATCTTTATGAAGAGGTCTGCCTGAAAAACAAGGCAGAAATTCTTACACAGAGAAGAGTTTCTGATATTGTGCAGGAATTTGACATGCTTGGGATAATTAATGTGAAAGTTGTTTCAAAGGGAAGGGGCGGAAGAATGCGTGAAATAAAACTGGCAATAGCCAAGCCAATAGTTGAGAAAGCAAAAGAGATAATTCAGGAATCACTGCATTACAGATAAGATTAAATAATTGTTATAACAGAACCTAATTAAAAATGGACAATAAAGAGATTTTGAAATTCTGTGTAGAAAGAGGCTTGCTTCTTGATCCAGAGGTTCTGAAGCTTTTCAGTGAAACTACTGATGATGAATCTATAAAACTGATTATAGAAAAAATAAGAAGCTATACACAGAAGAGAATAATCACTAAAGAGCTTTTTGAAGAAAACAGGGAGCAAGTAAGTGAGTTTTTTTTAAAGCTTCCAAAAGAAAACCAGGAAAAATTAGAGAGGTTAAAAATTAAATTAGGGCTTCAGATAGAGATATCCAAAGAAAGCGCATTAATTGCAGACTCTCCAATAAAACTATACTCTATAGGGGAGGATGCAGAAGAACCGCAGGTAAAAGTTTTATCAAAAACCCCCTCATTCAGGAAAAAAATAGAGATAGATGATTTTGTAAAAAATCTCAGAAACAGATTTCAGGAGATGAGGGAAATTCTGCAGGAGCATTCTGAACTAGAGGGTTTGGTATCTATAAACAAACTTTCCAAAACAAGGCAGAAAATTTCAATTATAGGCATAATTTCTGACAAAAGAACAACTAAAAATAATAATATCCTTTTAGAAGCAGAAGACTTGACCGGGAAAATAAAAATTCTCATAAACCAGAACAAGCCAGAACTTTATAAGAAAGCAGAAGAACTTTGTTTGGACAGCGTCGCGGGATTTACGGGCTTTGGTGACAGAGATATATTCTTTGCAAATAATATTGTTATTCCGGAAGCAATGCTTGCAGAAAGAAAAAAATCTCCCTTTGATGAGAATGTATTGTTTATAGGAGACCTGCATTATGGAAGCAAGCTTTTTTTGGAAGAGAGTTTTATGAAATTTGTGGATTATCTTAATGGAAAAAACGAAAAATCAGGTGAAGTTGAAAAAATAAAATATCTTTTTCTTCTTGGAGATGTTGTTGCAGGAGTAGGGGTTTATCCTAACCAGAAAAAAGATTTGAAAATTGAGGACTTGGAAGCGCAGTTTCAAGGGCTTGCAGAACTGCTGAGTAAAATAAGAAGAGGCATCAATATCATAATCTCGCCGGGAAATCATGACGGAGTAAGACTGATGGAACCGCAGCCAATTTTGGATGAAAAATATGCGTGGCCTCTTTATAATATGAAAAATGTTACACTTACGGGAAATCCCTCTTATGTAAATATCGGCGCAAGAAAAAAGTTTTCTGGTTTTGATATTCTCACATATCACGGTGTT
The DNA here is from genome assembly GCA_026395855.1 of Candidatus Pacearchaeota archaeon. Classification (GTDB taxonomy): domain Archaea; phylum Nanobdellota; class Nanobdellia; order Pacearchaeales; family GW2011-AR1; genus ASMP01. Next base: position 2,636 of record JAPLXX010000039.1, read on the forward strand.
TCTTATCCTTTTTATGCAAATACAATTCCCAGCCTCGTTGAAAAATCACTCAACGAGCCTGATAAAATAATGGCATATCTTCTGAGAAACAGGCATTTAGCACCGACATATTCTTCTGTCCAAATATGTCCCTCTGAAAAAGACGAGCTTGTGATAAAAAAGATTCCCGATATTTTTGTCTCAGGGCATATCCACACCTGCAAAGTTTCTTATTACAATAATATTTTAGTCATTTCTGGATCTGGTTGGGAAGAGGAAACAGAATATCAGAAAAGAAAAGGAAATAAACCTGATTTTTGCAAGGTCCCTATGTTTAATCTGAAAACAAGAGCTATAAAGATTCTTGATTTTGACATAAAAGAAGAGCATGAAAGGCTGATTGCAGAGAGGGAAAAATGAAGATA